>JANOUN010000288.1:0-2831 GCA_031416875.1 Planctomycetota bacterium
TGCCTTTTCGGCCTCTGCCTGGCTGATTCCGCTGCTGGAGCGGATGTGGTCGAGAAGGCTCTTCATATCACTGACTTTCCCAGAATTCATTCGTTGCCCTTTCATTTCTGGTATGTTGGTCCCGATCCTGCCGCAATTTGAGCATCCGAAGTCATGTTGTCGTGTGACGAAAGTAATATCCGATGACCAGAAGGCTATTGGCATCGATCGATCCGCGACTGAGCTTGGCTGCGCGGGTCGGGTGGATGTTCGCATTGATGGCGATCATCCTGTCTGTTCTCGCCGGAGTCTATGTGGGAAGAGTGTCGCGCGATGCTGTCGAACGCGACATCGGGACACTGCATGCCAATCGCGCCCAGCACATTGCGGACGCGATTGATGTTGGTCTTGGTTCAAATGTAGGTGCGATGCAACTCGCCGCCGGGCTGATGGCTGTAAACGGGCCACCACAGGCAGGCGATGCCGAGCGCCGTCTGATCGAGACTATTGGTCTAAGTGTCAAGGACGCTGCGTGGATCGGTGTTGCTGACCGCAATGGTACTGTGATTGCCGGGGACAAGGGTCTACTTGAAAATTCAAGTCTTTCAAACCGGGACTGGTTTACGTCGGCATTGCAAGGTGCGGTGACGGGGGGGCCGGAGACAGTTCCTCAATTGCAGGGCTTGGCCGCCAATGCCGACAACGACGAATTGGGTTTTCTGGCTGTCGCGGCGCCGATGAAAGATACGTCCGGAGATGTGGTCGGCGTTACGATTGCCTATTTTGCGATGGAACGGATCGACAGGGTTTGGCGGGCAGCTGATGCCAGGCTGACCTATTCAAGGAAGGCCGACATCTTCGTCTATGACAGGGACGGTACCCTTCTGACGCCATCGACGGCCGGATCGCCGACACCAGAGGCAGGGTTTTATGAAGGCATAAGCCAGGCTCTCGCGGCGGATGCAGGCACGAATATTTCCGGATCAATGGTTTCGGGCGAATATCTCTTCGGTTATGCCAACGTGCGCGGATCACCGAGTGATGGATTGACGGGCTGGAAGGTCGTAGTGCGCGAACCGCTTGAGTTTGCCAATGCCTCGGCCGACAATCTGGCAGCCATAATCACCGTGAGTTGTCTGGCTCTCGGGATTACCCTGTCCCTGGCAGCTGCAATCAGCACGGCGCTGATGTTGGGGCGGTTGTCGAAGATTGCCCAATCGGCCGATATGTTGCGCAACGGCAGCGTGAACGAATTCTCGGACGTGGGTGGGCGCGATGAAGTGGGCCGGATTTCGCGCTCACTCGCCTTGTTGTTCAACAATTGGAAGGCGTCCAACCTTGAACTTGCTAATTTGAACCAGAACCTCGAGGCAAAGGTCGCCGAGCGAACCCGCGAAGTCCACCGCCTGTCAGAGGAAACGCGAAACGCTGCGATTACGCGAGAACGCCTTCGTCTGTCACGAGACCTGCACGATACGTTGGCCCATACGATGCTGGCCATGCTGACTCAAATTCGGTTGATACGAAAACTATTCCGGATGAAGCCGGAAATGGTGGAAGAAGAGTTGGAGCACGCCGAGCAGGCGGCCCAAGAGGGACTTGCCAGAGCCCGAGACGCAGTGACGGAACTCCGTTATTTTGCGGTTCGTGATGACGGCCTTGAACACGCCCTCAGAAAGCTACTCGCCCGACTGAAGGAGCGCGTGGAGATTGAGGTAAGTCTGGATGTTGATCCGCCTACGGCGTCTTTGGCGGGGCCAAGTGCCGAAACAGTCTATCGTGTCGCTGAAGAGGCCCTTCACAATATTGAAAAGCACGCTAACGCGAGGCGCGCCCGTATCTCAGTCGCACTCCGTTCGACTGTCCTAGCTGGGCAAGTGCTTCAGCTCACAGTTGAGGACGATGGTAAAGGGTTTGATCCGGCGGTCACCAAGGACGGGCATTTCGGACTGATGGGAATGCGCGAGCAGGCGGATGCTCTGGGCGCAAAACTGTTCGTAGTGAGCTCGCCGCAGGAGGGGACGCGAATTCATCTGGATGTTCCGTTGTGATTTTCTATGATTATTTGTATTTTGATTCGGCTCTGGCTTGATGCTGTTTGGGCAGGATCATGCCGTGTCGATCGTCCTGGCTTGAGACGGGTCGATTGTGGCTGGTCCATGGGACAATGCCGGTTGCGGCAGGAATCATAAGTCACGCGGGTGTGGACGCAGTCAGCACAGGTCTCGACATGACCGCCGATTGCCGCGGTCCGGCACAGCTCGATTGCCGACATCACTCGGCTTTCGACGTGACCGAGATGACCATCATGGGCGGCGCGATAGCAAAGGTCATGGCGGCGGAAAACATCCGCCACCTCATGTGCGGGATGCATGACGCCCACACGTCACATCGGCGGCATCGCCTCGAGGTTCAATCGGTCGAACGGGCTTTGCGTCGCAGCGATCGTCGTCGTGGCCACATGGGTGTAGCGTGCTGTCGTTGACAGGCTGCTATGTCCCAGCAGCACCCCGGACTTCGCCGGGGCAGACTCTGGATGATCCTGATATCCACCTACAAATCGCAGGGTCTTGGACAGTCGCGACCGGTCGATCTTGATGCCCTCCCGCGCCTCGATCTCCACCCGCAGGCGCGCGATCGTCCAGTTGGACCGGTCGGCCACGGGCGCTTCGAGCAGCGGTGTGACGACGCGCAGCGCCGCTTGGCTCTTCACCGGCGGTGGGCCAGGCGCGACGCTCGCCTGCAACGCCGCGACACCGTCGCGGGCGAAATCCATGCGCCAGAGGCGAACCGTATCCTCGCCCACGCCGAAAGCCTCGGCGATGCGCGGGCTGGTCCAGCCCGGCAGCGTC
>JANOUN010000289.1:0-2899 GCA_031416875.1 Planctomycetota bacterium
GAGGTTTAGTGAGCGGCAAGGCGCTAGCCGCCGGTGCTGACCGAATGCACAACCCGCGGCTAGCGCCTTGCGGCTCACTAAACAACACGTCCCTCAGTCCTGGCCGCGCGGAGTATAATCATAATCTCGCGCGTTGTCGGATCGATTAAGATTAAGAGTAGGATTAAGATTAAGAGTCGAACACGACAGTCTCCACGTCTCGAATGTAGAGCGTCCCGCAACGATCAATATTCGCGTCGCTGGCGTGAGCTGGGGATCTGCATCTGCTTGCGGTATTTTGTGATCGTGCGGCGCGCCAGCTTAATACCGTCGGCGGCCAGAGCATCCACCAGAGCGTCGTCGCTCAGCGGGTCTTTCTTGTCCTCGACGTCGATCAGCTCCTGGAGCTTGATCCGGATCGTGTCCCACGCGACTTCTTCGCCGTCGGCGGTTTGAGTCCCGCCGCCGAAGAATCGCTTGAGCGGAAACAATCCACGATGCGTCTGAATCCATTTCTCATCGACCGCGCGAGACACGGTCGTGACATGCACGCCCACGCGATCGGCGATCTGCTGCATCTTCAACGGATGTATAAACTCCGGGCCCTTGTCCAGAAACTCGTGCTGGTGATCGACGATTTCCTGAGCGACTTTCCGAAGCGTGGTGTAACGCTGTTCGATGGATTCGATGAGCCAGCGCGCGGATTCGATCTTGCGTCTGATCCAGTCTCGCGTTTCCTGCGTCGGGTTTTCCTTCAGCATTTTCTGATACCGCGGACTGATACGCAGCTCCGGTACATACTCGTCCAGCAGCTTGACGATATAGCGACCGGACGCATCTTCTTCGATGGCCAGGTCAGGTGTGACGCGCTGGACGTGTCGCTGCTCAAACCCGCGTCCGGGATATGGATTGAGCGACTGGATCTGTTCGATGCCGACCTTGATCAGGTCGATCGAGTATCCGGTTGCCTTCTGAATCACGGGTAACCGATTGAAGGCGATATCTTCCAGATGATCACGAATCAAGACCTCTACGACTTCGTGAAACGGCAGATGTTCGTCTACCTGCAGCAATAACATTTCACGATGATCGCGGGCACCAACACCAGCAGGGTCAAGATGCTGAATCAGCTTCAGGACTTCCGCGGCCTGCTCCATGGAAATGCTCTGATCGTACAGCCGGTTAAACTGCTGTGCGATCTCCGGCAGCATGCTCTGCATCCGACCGTTGTGGTCCAGATGCTGAATGAGGTATTCACCAAACTCCCGCTTGGCCGGATCGATGCTGAAGAACGAAAACTGTTCCAGCAGGTATTCCTGGAGAGATTGCGGGCGAGCCACCATGTTGGACATCATGTCATTCTGACGGTCCATGTCGTCGCTCATTTGATTCGACGACGGGCGAGACCCGCCAAAGCCGACATTGTCTTCCGACCAGTCGGCGGAGATTTCCAGCAGCCGTTCAAAGTCAGATTCGTTGTTGTCTTCCTTGCCAGCGACGAGTTCGCGATTCTCCACGTCCTTTTTCAGCTCGCGAACTTCACGCGGATCGTCAGACGGAATTGAAAAGTCTGTGGCGTCCGGCTCCGGTATCGGGACGTCTTTGTCCTTTTCGACACGCTCAAGGGTTACATTTTCGACCAGCTCCTGCTCGATTCGCTCGTTGAGCGCCATCATGTTCAGCTGCAGGATCTCCATAGACTGGATCATCCGCGGAGCCAGCTTCATTTGCTGGCTCATTTTCATTTGCTGCGAGATGTTCAAATGCATGATTGTGGCCGAGAGTTTTGAAAATTCAAAAATTCTGCGAAAATCAGAAAGAAAGCTGAGCGGTTATGGTAACCCAATCAGTTCCCAGTATTTATCAGGCGAATGACCGCTGGACAGTGTTCTCTTCAGAACGCGTACGTTCGGCGTTTGGCAACTCTACTCTATCCTGACGGTCGCGTCGATCGGATTTTGGCATTGTTCTTGCAAACGTCCAGTCATTGCGACCAAAAATTGCGATTCCGTAGCTTGACTCTCTGAGTCGAGTTGTGCGATTCTCAACGAGATGATCGGCGTCAGTCCCCGGAATTGCGTGCGTTGGCGAGCGGTGTGGCGTCAGCCGATTGGCACATGGTTGAAAGCGCATCTTATGCGTTTACGACGTTCGGTTGAGGATCGCACAATCGTTTAACCGCGTGGGCAACGCCCCGCGCTTCGTATTTCAAATCTCAAATCTCAAATACGAAATTTCAAATAGAACAATCGCGGCCCGCTGGGCACGCGGTTAAACGAGCCAATGCCAACCGCGTGCCGATTGGTCGCGGGCATAGCCGGAATAATGTGGCCACTCCAGGCGCGAACTCGACTCACAGCCAAATCACTAACCCAGCAGCGTCTCAATCGCGGTCGCACCGTGATCTGCCAGCGGGATCGGGCGACCGATGTTACTCAGATTGGTCAAGCGCGGGTCAAGGTCGAGCGCTCGGCAGATGGTCGCCATCAGGTTCTGCACGGTGACAGGATTCTCTTTGATCTCTGTGCCATCGTCACTTGTGACGCCGTAAACCTGACCGCCTTTGATCCCGGCACCGCCAAGCACGGTGCTCCAGCTACCCGGCCAGTGATCTCGACCGGTGTTTTCGTTGATCAGCGGCGTACGACCGAATTCTCCCATCCAGATGACGAGAGTGTCTTTGAGCAGCCCCCGCTGTTTGAGGTCCGTCATCAGGGTGGCCCAGGCAGGGTCCAGAACTTCACAGAGTGTTTTCACGGCTGTGAAGTTTTCGGCATGCGTATCCCAGCCGGCCCCCGGCGCGCCATCGACGCCGGTGAGTGACACTTCCACAAACGACACACCGCGTTCGATCAGGCGCCGCGCGAGCAAGCAGCCCTGGCCAAAGGTCGAGCGTCCATACGCATCCCGCAGCACGTCG
>JANOUN010000290.1:0-5920 GCA_031416875.1 Planctomycetota bacterium
GAGAAGTCGTGGGTAAGTCCGCCGCGATCACAGCAGTTGAAACTCCGACGACAGCAGTCAGCATCAGACAGGTTAAGCGGAGCATGGTAAGACCTCGGAGGGATGGTTTTCAGTTTTCAGTTTTCGGTTTTTAGTGAATCACAAATAACAATGGCCCGGCGTGGGAACTATCACAATGAAACACTCAGCTCACATCAAACTGACTTTTCTGAAAACTGAAAACTGAAAACACACTTACGGAACTTTCACTTCGACAACAATTGCTGGAACAGGATGAACAGGTTCAACATTTTCCTTCTTGGCTTTGCCCTGAAGGAACACACTAAACGGCCCAACTGCGGCGTCAGCTGCGGCGGTGATGGTGATTGCAAGTTCGCCAGCCGCCATCGACCCAGCGGTTACGGTAATGCCCGGCGGCAGTTGATCCGCGGGAGTCGCCAGAGCGATTTCAATGGGCATCGTCCAGTCCGCCGCACGAGTTGATCGGATGGTCACGGTGGCGGTGGCACCCTGAGCGACGGTCACGGCTGCAGGATCGGCTGTGAATGAAAACTGAGCAATCGGCTGCACGGCAGTAAAGAGGTCTGTTCGCAGACGAGCGCTCCGAAATACCTCGTTGTCCTGTTTCTTTGGCGCTGGCGGAGCAAGTTGCAATTCCGCAGGAGGAATCATCGAACCGTCCGGAGCCGTAATTCTGAAACTTACCGGAGCCCAGTCTGCATCGGAACTTGTCGCTGCAGGATCCGTTGCCGTCAGCACTACAGGAGCTGTGCTTTGCTTCGCACCCAGCCAGAACGGAGCCATCTGAATGGCTGCAGGCAAACCGACAGCTTCCACTTTGAGCGGACCCTCATAATGAATCCGCCGCACGGTCAGCGGCATCGCGGCACTACCGCCACGCGGGATGTTGATATGATCCACGGGCGCGGTGGCACGCACTGACTTGTGACCCTGGTATACGTCCAGAGCATAGGCCCATGCCGGTCCGCCCCGTCCGGCGATTTCAGAAACCTTGAGAAAGAACTCACCAGCTGCCGGCAACTGTGCGGTCAGTTCTGCATCGCGAGGCCCGGTATCGTCATTCTCCACGATCTTGCCGCCTTCGGCGTTATACAGTTCCAGCATCACGTCGGTCGGACAACTGACTTCGCGCGTGCGGGCTGTCACCAGCAGCGGCGTTGCCGCGGTTGCGGTGAGTTTGAACCAATCCACATCGCCCTCTTTCTGCAACGTGCCTGTCAGCACCTGGGTCTCCGGCACAACGGCAGTCGCTTCAGCGCGGTCATTGTTTGGTTCCGCCTCAGACTGTGTCGATCGATTCGTCAGCATCACGGAACTCAGCGCGCTGCCTTCAGATTCCGCAGTTCGAAACACAACAGGGATCAACGAACCAGTCATTTCCGCAGGTGCGTGCGGAGTGGCCTGACCAAGCAGCTCTCCATTCGTTCCGATCAAAGACACAATCTGCCCGACCTGAGCAACTCGAGGCCACACGGAAGTCACCATGGGCAGCTTGCCAAGGCGCAGATGAAAGAAGTGACGCGCTCCGCCGGAATAACGTACGTCGCGGATCTCGACCCGATATTCTCCATCGGTCAATGCCGTCAACTGCAGTTCGGTGTCCCCTTCGGCACCAGGCAGGTCGTCACGGAAAGCGACTTCGTTTCCATCGGGGCCGGTCACACGGATGACGGGATCCAGATCTGATCCCAGACGCCGGGCGAAGGTTTCAATTTTCACAATTTGACCAGCGGTCATGGCGACGCGGAAAAACTTTGAAAGCACGGGATTGATCTGCCCGTCAAGGCAGCAGGGCAACGTGATCAACTGCCCGGATTTGCGGTCTTCGCTTTCGGCGGCAATCGCGAGGGACGGAAGGTCATCGACGACGACAAATGCCGCTTCGGAACAGCCGTGATTTGTCACCATCCGCACCGGGTAGATTCCTGGAACCACGTCGGCGGAAATCGCTCCTTCCATTGTGACCGGCTGATCTTTCGTCAAATCCTGCCCGTCTTTCGGCCGCAGAACACCGGCGGGCGTCCAGAGGCACATCACCCCTGTCAGCTGTTTGCCGGTGACGACAACGGAAGCATTTTGACCCGGACGCAGGTTACTGGCGGTAACACGATCAATGACCGGATCCTGAGCGACGACCGGCTGAGGGGCAATCAGTGCAGCCGTAACAACACTCAGAGCCACAACAGCGACTCGGCGAAAGCAAGCAGTTTGCAGGTAAGAAACAGCCATCAGGGGAGGTTTTCTGAAGAACACATGGCTGGGAAGGCGCGTAGGAGGGAACACCAGTCTAAACAGACGAATGCGTGTCGTCAAAGCGAAAGGCCATGTTTTGCAACTCTGGCCATAACCTCGCATCAGGAAGTTTGGTTGCGATCTGCTTTGACGTTATACTTCCAACCCTGAAATCATCATCCCGACACTTCGGAGATTGCCGCATGTTGTTTCGACAACTCTTAATGATCACGCTTGTGCTGTTCGGCATCGGCTTCACGGCACCAGTCATCAGCGCCACGCTGCCACCCGAAGTGCGCAAAGAGCTGTCTGAAATGATGAAGGAACTCAAGGATGTAAACAGCCACGTCAAAAAGAAAGAAGTGGTTCAGGCGAAGGAGATCATCAAGAAGGTCGAAGACCGAATTACACAACTCGCCATCCCCGAAGACGAAAAAGACCGCGCGTACTCAACATTCAAAGGCCAGCTGGAAAAAGCAAAGAATCTGATTCCCGTCAGCTTCGAACACGAAGTTGCACCAATTCTCAAAGACAACTGCCTGCGCTGTCACGGGGAAGAAAATCCCCGCGCGAATCTGCGGATGGACACGTTCAACGGGATCGTCAAAGGCGGACAAAATGGCGTTCCCGTCGCACCGCGATTGCCCGCGCGCAGCGCACTTGTGCTGCGGATGGCATCCCCCGACGATCAACTGCGAATGCCCAAGGGCGGCGCGAAACTGGCGGACGCGGATATTATGACTGTCGCGCGATGGATCGAGCAGGGAGCCAGCTTCGACGGCACTGATCGGGATGCACCGATCGGCGAATCAACCGAAGAAAAGAAAGAACCACCGGAACCCGTCAATGTCGTCATGGCAGACGGAACGGAGACCGTGTCGTTCAAAGAGGATGTCGCTCCCTGGCTGGTCAACATCTGCATGGGATGCCACTCCGGCAATACGCCGCGTGGTAAGTTCGGATTTACCACGTTTGAGCAATTGCTGCAGGGCGGGCCGACTGGCAACACGATCGTGCCCGGCAAGCCGGAGGAAAGTTACATCGTCGACCTGGTCCTGCGGCAGGAACCGCTGAAGATGCCTCAGGGGCAGGCGCAACTGAAGCGATCTCAGGCCGTGGCTCTGGAGACATGGATCAGGGAAGGCGCACACTTTGATGGCAAAGATCCTCAGGCTCCGCTGCGAGAGATTGTTCCAACCGCAGCCCAGCTGGCAGCGGCGCAACTTGCAAAAATGACGGATGAAGAATTTGCCGCGCGACGCATCAACGAAACCGCTGCGTTATGGAAACGAGTTTCGTCACGAACGGAAGGTGCAACGGCAACATCCACAAACTTCTACTTCTACGGAACGGTGTCTGAAGATCGACTGAAGCAGTTGAGCGAAGCGGCAGAGACGCATCTTGCTGAACAGGCAAAGCGTTATCCGCTGCCTGCCGGCGAGCAGGCGTTCCGCGGACGGCTGGCGGTTTTCGTCACGAAGGATCGCTTCGACTATGAAGAATTCAATACGGTGCTGATGAATCGCCGCACTCCGAAAACCGTGTCCGGCCATTCAACGATCAATGCCAACTTTGAAACGGCGTATATCGCGATGCACGACCTGGGTGGTATCGAATCTGCCAGTGCGCTGACGACAGAACAGCTGCTGAATTCGCTGCTGAGTCAGTCATACCTGACGCGTGACGGTTCCAATCTCCCCGACTGGCTCAAACAGGGCTTCGGCCTGCTGGAATCTGGTTTGAAGTCGGAGAATATCTATGTCAAGGCGATTCCAGGTCGAGCGGCCAAAGCGATTTTGACCATCACGGACGCCGGCAAGTTGTTTGACGATGGCACACTCGCTCCGGACGAAGTTGGCGAAGTGGGTTACCTGTTGGTCAAGTTTCTGCAAAGTCAGGGGGGCCCTGCCCGCTTCCAGCAACTGGTCGGTGAACTACGGAAAAACCCGAACGCGGCCCGTGCCGTAGAACAGGTCTACAGCACCCCAGCGACACAGTTGGGACAACTGTTTCTGCAGAGTGGCGGGAAGTAGGACCGGAAGGATCTCGCTGACACTCCAATCGAATCGCCCTGATGTGTCGTTCGTGCCCGATCCCTACAACAGGCAAATGCCGCACAATGGCAAGAATGGTTGTCGCCGACCGACACTGCGCGAAAATCGCCGAACCCTGGTTCAGCGGCGTGATGCCGACCTCATGCAATGACCGAAGACACTCATTGATCAGTCTGCGAATGCGCTTGGGAGCCTCGTGTTGACTGCTCGCTTTGGCTGGGAGGCCAAAGTTTGAATGGAGTCACCACTTAAAAGGACGTCCGCATGTCCCTCAAGCGTTTTCTTGCTGCCGCCGTCGGTTCACTCGCGATCGCCGGTTCGAGTCTGTTCGCACAGGATCCTTCACTCTACACAGAGCTTGAGCCGACATCGCTCTTCAGCGGCGGCGCGCAGTACCTTGTGATGAACCGCGACAGCAATGTGTCGACAGCCGCCCCGGTCATCAACGGGCCGGATTCTGCCAACGTCGGTTTTCAGAACAGCGACTTCAGCTATACATCCGGAATTCGTGCCTTCCTTGCCGCTGAAACAGCCGGAGCACGAATTGAAGCCATCTATTCGAACTACGGTACCTGGAATTCATTTAATCAGGGCACGCTGACCAGCGGGCTTGCGTTCGATAACGGGATTACAGATCCGTCGTGGGCCGGAGCGAACTCATTGACTCGCTCCACTTACTTTTCGCCGCTGGCGGTCGCCTCCACACCAGCCTTTGGTGGAGAAGTCGACGAATTCGAAGGCCTGGGGCCAAATGCGGGATTTCCCGGAGACGCACTTCCGACATATCAAACCTGGTACAATAGTCGGCTTCAGTCAATCGAACTCAACGCCCTGACCGCAGACTACGAATCAACGTTTCAATACGGTATCGGTTACAACAATCTGCAGTTGGACGAATCTGCGGGCATCCAGATCGGCGGAGCCTTTCGAGCCAGTGATGTCGCTGGTCCTAACGGCGGTTTGTCTCATGCTTCTCTCACTGGTATCGGGGGCCTGGCGTTTTCAGGTGGAACACCGAATGGTTTTGAAGACGAAACCGGCAATGCCTCAGGGATTCCTGATACCCTGACGCTGTTTCGCCAGGCGACAACCAGCAACGTTCTCAACGGGGTGCAGGCCATTCTGCAGCAGGAAGTCATGTACTATCGCGGAATTGTGGTCAACGGAGTGCTCAAAGCCGGCATGTACCATAACTCCACGCAGGGATCGATTCTTGAACGCTACACGGGAGTGGATCCCGGACTTGGCGGTGATACTTCGCGCTACGGCAGGTCGTTTTCCGATTCGAAGAGCGCCGTCGCATTTGTCGGCACAGTTGCTTTGCAGTCAAACATTCCTCTCAGCAATTACTGGAGCCTCATCGGTGGCTACGAAGCGACCTTCATTCAGGGTGTCGCACTGGCCCCGGACCAGAATCTGAGCAATAATGGCACCACGTACAGCATCGACACCCATGGCAACCTTATCGTCCACGGTGCCAACGCCGGTCTGCAGTTTACTTACTAGTTGGACTGTTTGACTTACTCATCGAAGACCCCATCCGGCTTGGGGACTGTCGATTTAGTTCACAGAGTCAGAAAATTCGTTTAACGGCGAGCCGCAGGCGCAGGCGA
>JANOUN010000291.1:0-2257 GCA_031416875.1 Planctomycetota bacterium
AAAGCTGCTTCCAAAACTTCGTCGCTTCCGTGTCATCTTCTGCTCCAGAAAATGCCACTCTAACCGACCCTCTTTCTACACCATAGACAAGTCTGATTCGCCACACCTTAGCGACTGGTCCGATTTCCGGGGTCCACTTCAAATTGTCACAATGAAGGCGCGTTCTCTGTCGTTGAGGCCAGTAAGAAGTTCACTGTCTACTGGTTACCAGTCGTAAAATGGGACAAAACATATTTCCACATTTGTCCAGTGTGCTCCCACGGTATCCAGATCCCCAACCGGGAACTCGCACAGCGGATACTGGCCGGAGCGTTTCGTGATCCGTATCAACCAACCCCCGCATTGGCTCAAGCCCTTCGTCAGGCGTTATCCCTCAACAATTCATCCTCAGTGAGCGAGGAGAGTGAGAGCTTTGATGATTCACTCCACCGTGGAAAATGTGCGGAATGTCCAACTGAAGTCCTCGTGAAGGAAGTTCTGAAATCAGCAAATGTTGTGGACTTCCGCCCTTCAGTTCAGGTGTTAGAACCAAAATCAAAGCCACCACAGGAAACTGAACCTGTCCATCATTCTTCGTCACCACCGCATTCTGCGGCTGTTAATTCCGCAGCCGTTGCAGAGGCGATGAATCGGTCAGTCACTTCAGAACCAGATCCAGTTGTCATGAAGGTGGACGTCGTCGATACCGACCGGCATAATGCGGAGCTGTCAAAGAATGTCGTGCCCGGCAGCACAAAATTCCCTGCGGGGTTTGACTTTCGCGAGGGTGAAAAGTCCATCGACGATCTGCGGCAGACGAAAGCCGAGTCGAAAAACCATAATGAGCGGTGGTGGGTGACTCTGTCAGTGGTTGGCGGTTGCTCTGTTTTCCTAGTTCTGTTGATCGCAATAATCGCCACTCTCAAGAACCAAAAGCGAAACGAAGATACTTCGAGATCATACACACCGTATTCAAACGGAACGGCAACTCGCGGGCTAAAGGACGAGGCTCAGCAAACAGCAAGTGAGTTCGCGAAGATCACGCCGACCATTCTCGACACGGATGCACAGCAGCAGATCATCAACAAGTGGATCACAGAAAACCACTCGAAGCTATTCACTGACACAGGCGCGCTGACGTCGTTCGGAGATTTGTACCAGCAGTTTGAAATTGCGATCGACGAGCAGACCCCAAACGTCACCCTTCTTGAAAGACATCAGGAGGTGCTGAAGCGAATTGCGATTGCGGAACAGTCACCTTCGTTAAGTGGTGAATGGGAAACGTCTAACGGCCAGTTGCTTAAACTGACCGAATCTGGAAATACCGTAACGCTCCAGCTTTTGAGGAGCTCCACCATGTCGAGCGCGACTGGAGTGCTGCAAAGGCACGGCAAGTTGCTCAGCGGCACGCTGAGTGGAACATTCTACTCTGGGCCTTCAGGCACAAAGAACTCGACGTTTGAAGGTGAAGTCATAAATATGGACAGGATTGACTATACCGTTGACGTGTTGACCTACGACTATGGTCCAAGATCAATTCCTACACGCGAAGCTACCAAAAGGTTCATGCGCAGAGCCTCTAAACGGCCGCTATTTCAATGAGCTTACAATGGAGTCGATCTGCCGTCTGACGCATCCTGACGACATGCTGGAGACGCGCAGCAAACTGGCGGTCAAGGAACAGGACTTGTGCCGCTGGTTCTTCAGGCGTGCGTAGCTGCAATAGTGAACGTGCAGAGCGTGGACACGGTGGCTGCTGAGACGAAGCGGCGGGCTGAGAAGGAGGGTGCGGCAAAGTCACGGTGCCATCCATTAAAATCGCCATGCGCGTAAAGCAGGTCGCTTAGGAAAGCTGCCTCGACGCTGGTTTACGTGAATGCTGTGCGGGCACAATTGATGCTATTAGCTCGGTTGCGGTCGCGTATTTCGGCCGCGTATTTCGCCTTCGGTCGCATTGACCTCTGTCGACCGGCGCTCGAACAGAACCATTTCCGGAAATTCATCACGCTGGCCGCCAGCGCCGCTCGACTGATCGCCTCCGGCCAACGTCGGGATGCCGCGTTGCCGGAAAATCTGCACACCTGCTGGTTGCCGCTGGATGCGATTCGAAACGTCGATCCGGATCTGGAAAGCTTCATGAACTGCAACACACCAAACGACTACAAAAAGGCGTAGCGAGGCCTCGGGTAGGATGGACATTCATGTCCGTCGCATGGCCATGAAACGCCGTCGAGACGGAAGTTGTTCCGCTCACGAATCGTACGGCGATGGCACGCTG
>JANOUN010000292.1:0-6096 GCA_031416875.1 Planctomycetota bacterium
CGCCGCGCTCAACAACAGAGTCAGTATTTTAGTTTAACGGCGAGCCGCAGGCGCAGGCGAAACGCGGCTCCGACGCCTGCGGCTTGCCGTTAAACGATTACATTGACACCGCCCTCGTCCCGGTTGTGCGGAGATCATCACCTCGATCATTCCTGAAGCCGTCTGTCAAGATCAATTCGCGTCAAATGCGGCTGCTGGAGAGTTGAGTGTCCTATTGAAGTATTTCGTTCTAGGCAGTTGCTGATTCAACGGTAAAATTCTTCCCAATTGTTTTCAGTAGAATGCGTTCGACTCTGAAAGGGATCACGATGGCAACCACTTTGAGAGAATCCAGTAAAGCGGGACAGGATCAGGTTCGGATATCCGAATTTGGACCGGTGAGCCAGCAGGGCGTTTCTGAAGCGACCCGGATGGGAGCGAATCTGATCAATGGCGGTGCGACGTTCCGCGTCTGGGCTCCTCAGGCACTGGAAGTTCATCTTCGCCTGGCGCGGACCGGCAATGTCATCAATGCTATTGGTGATTTCTTCACACCGTCGTCAGACACAAAACTGCAGTTAGGGGCCGATGGTTATTGGACCGGTTTTGTGCAGGGTGTGCAGGAAGGTGACCACTATCGCTTTCATGTGATCGGGAATCCGCAGCCCCTTGTCCGTGATCCATATGCGCGGGAACTGGAGTTCCACGGCTGGCCGGACGTGGACTGCATTGTCCGTTCGTCATCTTCATACCCATGGCATGACGATGGATTCCGGACGCCGTGGTTTCACGAGGCGATCATTTATCAGCTTCACTTCGGGACCTGGCATGGTGTCGATAACCAGCGCCGTGACGAGCGACCAAACCGCATTGCGACGTTTTTAGACGCCGTCGAACGGATCCCGTATCTCGCCGAACTGGGAGTGACGTTCATCCAACCGCTGCCGGTGACGGAGTTCAATTCCGTGCCGAATCCATTTGATCCCACACCGCGCAGCCTCGGCTACAACGGAACGGACATGTTCTCCCCGGAGATGGACTACGGCGTGGAAGAAAAGGATCTGCCGCGGTATCTGATCATGGTCAACGGGCTGCTGGCAGACCGTGGACAGCCGCCGCTGGAACTGAAGGATCTGGTGCCACAGGTCAACCAGCTCAAGGTCTTTGTCGATCTCTGTCATCTGTACGGCATGGCCGTGATCTTCGACGTGGTTTACAACCATGCAGGAGGATTCTTCGGTGACGAGCAGAATCTCTACCAGTTCCGCGATGACAGCGGCGGCGAACTTTACTTCACCCCGCAGGGCTGGGCAGGTGGTTTGATCTTCGACTTCAACAACGACGGCGTGCAGCAGTTCCTGATCGACAACGCTCGGTTCTTCCTGGATGAATACCACGTGGACGGTTTCCGATACGATGAGGTCTCGGTCATCGACCAGTTCGGCGGCTGGCACTTCTGTCAGGATCTCACGGGGACCGTCAAACATCATCGTCCATCGAGTCTGCATCATGCCGAGTACTGGAAAGATCAGCCGTACTGGGCGACTCGTTCACGCAACGAAAACGGAGCTGGCTTCGACACCGTGCTGACACCAGGCATCCGGGACACCGTGCGACGCGCGATTTCGCAGGCAGCGGCCGGACAAAGCGCGCCAGTGAATCTGGATCCTGTCCGCGACTCGCTGCGACATCCCATCGGATTCGCGGCCGCCAATCAGGTCGTGAATTGCCTGGAGACACACGACCGGCAGCGGGTGCAGAACGATAACGATCGCGAGCCGCGAATTGCAGCACTTGCGGATTCCACGGATGCCCGTTCCTGGTACGCCCGCAGCCGGTCGCGAGTTGCCAATGGATTGTTGCTGACCGCCCCTGGGCTGCCGATGCTGTTCATGGGACAGGAATTCCTGGAAGACAAGTACTGGACTGACGATCCGGACAACCATCCGGGTCACCTGATCTGGTGGGACGGACTCAACAGCGACCGATCGATGCAGGATCATCTGAAGTTCATGCAGGATCTGATCTGGTTGCGGCGGCGGCATCCGGCTCTCCAGGCAGGATCCGCGAATCCGTTTTACGTGCACAACGACAATCGGATGCTCGCGTTTCATCGCTGGATCGAGGGCATCGGTCGTGACGTCATCGTCGTTGCCAGCCTCAACGAATCGACATTCGATCAGTACAAACTCGGTTTCCCGAAATCGGGCCGCTGGTTTGAAGTCTTCAACAGCGACTTTTACGACAACTTCCCGAATCCGTGGGTTGCAGGCAATGGCAGCATGATTGAAGCGTTCTCGGAACCCCGAGATGGAATGCCCGCCTCGGCCACGATTCGCATTCCTGCAAATGGACTGGTCGTGTTCTCACGAAACCCCGTCAGCTGATGGGTGTGAATGTTGCGGAGTGGAAGCCTCTCCGCCGCAACCGTTCCATGTGCCGTAACTGAATTTCTGCGTGGGGTAAGCTTCCAGCTTGCCATCGCTTAACGAGAACTCCGTGTTTTTTGGCGAACTTGACAAGCTGGAAGCTTATCCCACGTTTAAGTCCTACAAAAAAGTCAGCGCAAAGCGTCGTGCAGGATCCGTTCGACAACCGTATCAAACGTCAGTCCAGCCTCCGCCACAGCCGCTGCAAAACCGGCATCGGGGGACAGGCACGGGTTGGCGTTGATTTCCAGAATCCATGGCTGACCGTCCGCATCGACTCGAAAATCCACACGCGCATAACCCTGCAGGCCGAACACTTCCCAGCACCGACGAGCCAGCGATTGGAGTTCATCCAGCAGCGGCTGGTCGCCATGCGTGAATGTAAATCGCCGCGGCGTGTTGATGTATTCCGCCGTGTGTTCATTCCACTTGGCATCATGACCAACGATCTTTGGCTTGTCGTCGGGAAAATCCGTGAACTCGATTTCCGCCGACGGCAACACGCTCGGGCCGAATCCGGTCGCCAGGACGCTCAGATTGAACTCCCGGCCATCGATGTAGTCTTCCGCAAAGTGCGGAGTTCCAAGATCGGCGGCTTTGCGGGCAATCAGATTCGCGAGGCGAAGCTGAGCCGATTCACCATCGCCTCGCAAGTCTGCCAGCCGCACCACGCTGTCATCATTCATTCCGAGTGAAGAATGTTCGGCCACGGCTTTGACAATCGCCGTGGCGGGAATCGCGTCAGGACTGCGAAGGCCCTGCCAGCCTGAGTGCTGATCGGTCATCCATGCCGGCGTGGGAAGTCCAAACATCAGCAGATGTCGCTTGGCCTCAAGTTTCTGAGTGGTCTTCAGCATCGCGAGCGTGGATGCACCGGTGAAGGGTAACCGCATCGATTCCAGCAGCAATGCAGCCAGCGGCATCAGTTGGTCCGTGCCGCCCAGCGACTCTACCAGATTGAACACGACATCCGGCCGTTCGGTCTTCAGGACCGACCGCACATCATCCAGTCTCAGATGACAACTCACGCGTGCCGACGAATGACCAAGCCGGGCTAACGACTGTTCCACGGCAACGACCTGCTTCAGAACATCCAGATCCCCCGCTGAATCATGCAGTGAAACACGGTTGTAGAGAATTACGACATGCATGGCGACGAAGTATGTCCCTTCGCGCGGCAACTGCAAGCGTGCGGACCAACGGCGTGGACTTAGGGCGATTCCTCGTGAGCGGCACGGCGCTAGCCGCCGGTTTTTCCAGTGTTTTCAGGAACAGTTACCGGTGGCTAGCGCCATTCCGCTCATTATGTCCGCGCCATTGAAGGGAAGAGGACCGCCAAAGAAACAAGGTTCATCGACAAATCACGCCGCGCCCTTGCGAAACGGGATGATCATCCGAGGATCTGCGTCATTTGTTGCGGAATCGCCATTCATCAGTCGCAGCAGCAGATCAGCTGTGCGTTTAGTTGCTCCCGTGGTTGTCGCGTGGCCAGCGAGTCGCGCCAGGGTATCCTTCTGAGCTGCAATCACTTCGGGTTTCGAAACCCATTCTGTCAGCAGGCTCGTGATCCTGCGAATATCAGATTCGGGATCTCCATTGGAAATGAATTCGGGCATCACTTCCTCATCGGCAATCAGATTCGGCAATGTGATGAATCGACAGTTCATCAGGAATCTCGCCATAAACCGAGCAATCGTGTTCGCTCGATACAGCACGATCCCAGGGGTTTTCCGCGCCAGAAGTTCCAGACTAATGGAACCGCTCACCATCAGGCAGCAATCACCGGATTCAATCACTTCAGACGTGCTGTTGATAAAGTACTCCAGCGGAGCCGACACATTCGCCGCCATCTGCATTTCACGACAGCGAGCAAGTTGTTGCGGACGATAACTCCCCACAATCCAGCGCACCGACGGGACGATTCTGGAGACGCGCTTGATGATTTCCAGCATCACCGGCCAGTTCTTTTCGATCTCATGATTTCTGGAACCGGGCAGCACGGCAACCGTGCAGCTCGTAGGCTTGTCCGGACTCAGGTGTCGCATGGTCTCCGCATTCAGCTTCCGTTCGGCCACTTCATCAAAGAACGGATGCCCGACCCAGGTGGCCTGCACGCCGCGCGATTTGTACCAGTCATATTCAAAAGGCAGCGCGCAGATGACATGATCCACCCATTTGCGAACGCGCTTGATCCGCCACGGTGCCCAGCCCCAAAGCTGGGGAGGCAGATAGTAATAGACCGGGATGCCACGTTTTTTTGCGGCCCGCGCGATCCACCAGTTGAATCCGGGAAAGTCGACGAGTACAACCGCATCGGGGGGATTCGCCTCGAAATGAGCTTCCGCCTGCTTCACCAATCTCCGAAACTTTGCGATCATGGGGATGACACGCAGAAAACCCATCACCGCCAGTTCGGTCAGCTCAAAATGAAGCTGGCATCCCGCCTCTTGCATGTGCGGGCCGCCAAAGCCTTCCGCGACAAAATCGGGACGCCGAGCAGACAGTTCCTGAATTAAATGGGAGGCATGCTGGTCACCGCTGGGCTCACCAGCGGAAAAAAAGATCTTCATTCAGTGGAATCCGTTCGCTGCGACAATCGTGCGTGCGCCAGCCGGTCCGTCGCACGCTGAAGTTCCCTCTGCAAATGTTGATTTTGACAGGAACGGCCAAAACGGTCTAGACTTCCCTGCACTGGGAGTCTGTCCCGATACTCAAAAACTGTGAGCCGCAAGGCGCTAGCCGCGGGTAATTCGCCCGCAAAAACCGGCGGCTAGCGCCTTGCCGCTCACAAAAACAGCGGTATTCAGACAGACTCCTCCGGCGGGGTCGGAACCTCGTCCTTACGATTGAACAAGGATGTCAGGCATGAAAATCGTTGGAATTATCCCCGCTCGACTGCACTCAACCCGCCTGCCCCGCAAGCTGCTGTTAAAAGCCACGGGCAAGCCCTTGATCCAATACGTCTGGGAAACGGCTTGCCAGTGCCCGGAATTGCACGATGTTGTGGTCGCCACGGACAGCCAGGAAATCGCCGATGTCGTCGCGTCGTTTGGTGGTCGAGCCGAAATGACGGGAGAACACAACAGCGGCACAGATCGCATCGCAGAACTCACGCGCCGCAGATTCTCTGATGCCGATGTGATCGTCAATCTTCAGGGCGACGAGCCGGAGCTTGACCCAAAAGTCGTGGCTTCACTGGTGCATGAATTGAGAATCTCCAACAGTCAGATGGCGACGGTGGCTTCACCAATTACGTCGCCCGATGTCGTGCGTGATCCGAGTTGCGTGAAAGTCGTGACGGATGTGAATGGTCGCGCGATGTACTTCAGCCGCTCGCCGATTCCGTTCAGCCGCGATCAGCCGATCGAAGCGTACTTTCGAGATGGTGAACCATCACCATGGCTGCTGCATGTCGGATTGTATGCCTACCGCCGCGACTTTCTGCTGAAGCTGACCTCCATGCCGCCATCACCGCTGGAACAAATGGAAAAGCTGGAACAGCTTCGCGCCCTGCAGAGCGGAGTATCGATCGCCGTGTCGGTCGTCAATCACGCCGCTGCGGGGATTGATACGCCCGAAGACTACGCCGCGTTCGTGCTGCGACAGTCGCAAAGAAAAATGCGGCGCGCAGCCTAGTGCTCTGTCACGCATTCATTGATGGGTTGCGTGCCACTGGCTTTGCCAGTGC
>JANOUN010000293.1:0-7160 GCA_031416875.1 Planctomycetota bacterium
AAAAAGCTTGCGCGCAAGTTTCATCCTGACGTGAAACCGGCTGATCCGGATTCGGAAAAAAAGTTTTCCGAAATCACGGAGGCCTACGACGTTCTGAGTGACGAAGAGAAACGGAAAAATTACGACCAGTTCGGCCATGCGTTCCGTGGCGGTGGTGGTGGCCCTTCCGGTGGAAATTCGTTTGAGGGATTTGGCGGCGGTGGCAGCGGAGGTGCGTCGTTCGATCTGGAAGATTTGCTGGGTGGAATGTTCGGCGGCGGTGGCGGCAAAGGTGGCAGTCCATTCGGCGGCGGTCGGCGAGGTCCGCCGAGGGCTCAGAAGGGCAGTGACGTCAAAGCGGAAATCACGGTCCCGTTCACAGTTGCCGTTGAAGGCGGTGAATATGCGTTGACCGTTCAGCAGGGATTAAAGAACGAGCGGCTGACAGTGAAGATTCCTGCCGGCATCGACGATGGTCAGTCGATCCGTCTGGCAGGTCAGGGCAGTGCCGGTTCCGGAGGCGGTGCCGCAGGTGACCTGCTGGTCACGATTCACATTGCGACTCATCCGTGGTTCCGGCGAGACGGTCACAATCTGCTGGTCGATGTGCCAGTCACGCCCAGCGAGGCCGCACTGGGGGCAAAGATTGATATACCGACACTGACTGAAGGCGTCGTAATCCTGAGTGTTCCACCCGGCACCTCCAGTGGTGCCAAACTGCGTCTGCGCGGCAAGGGTGTGCGCAACCCGAAGACAGGTGATCGAGGCGACCAGTTCGTCGTGCTCAAGATCGTGCTTCCCAAAGAACTGTCCGACGACGCCCGCGCACTATATCAACAGCTTTCTGAACTCCCGTCTGTCGATCCGCGTGCGGGGCTTTGGACGTAGGCTGTACCTGACAAAGTTCGCTCGTTATTTTCTGTCCTGGCGAGCGGCATGCGTCAGCTTGCCGGTACATTTGCGTCCAATTGACATTCACGCCTCGTCCAGTTCCTTAGAAAGTGTCGCATGTCGGCTGTACCGAATCCGTTCGAGTCTCCGGAAGCGCCATCAGCGCCTACTGCAGGTGCATCTCGAACTCAGGCATGGGTCTGGTGGGTCAGCGGGCTGCTGTTGCTGGCGACGATGCTGAATTACATGGATCGTCAGACGCTGGCGAATCTTTCCGTCCGCATTACGAAGGAGTTGTCGCTCAGCAACGAGCGTTATGGAAACATCGAATTCGGATTTGGCTGGGCCTTTGCCGCCGGTTCGCTGTTCTTTGGCTTCCTGTCGGATCGCATCTCTGTGAGGTTTCTTTATCCGGTTGTTCTTCTGGCCTGGTCATTGATTGGCGTGCTGACAGGATTCTGTGACGGATATGAGTCGTTGCTCGGGTGTCGCATCCTGTTAGGTTTTTTTGAAGCCGGGCATTGGCCGTGTGCGCTGCGCACAACGAAGATTGTGCTTGAGCGTCAGAATCGGACGATGGGCAACAGCATTCTGCAAAGCGGAGGTGCCCTCGGAGCCATCCTGACACCGCCCGTGATCCTGATGATCGTCGGCAAGAATGAAACACTCGGGGCATGGCGATCGCCGTTTATCATTATCGGATCGATGGGAGTTGTCTGGGTCATCGCATGGCTGTTCACAGTCGGTGGGAATGACCTTCCATCAGCCCGCATCCAGGACAAGAAGGATTCCGGCTCCGGCAATCGCTGGCTTGTGCTGCTGATCGGTGCCGTCGTCGTGTGCACCACGCTTTATGTGATGCGGGAACGACTGAGTCCATTGATGCCGGATGGCGTGTCAATTCGTGGATTCGTGGATAAGCACCCCGTCTGGATTACCGCAGCCGCCTGTCTGTTGTGTCTTGTGGTTGCAGGAGCGAGTGACCGGGAGTTCTTTTCGGAGTGCCTGACGAATCGTCGATTCTGGACATTGATTCCGGTCGTAGTCTGCATCAACCTGACGTGGCAACTGATTCGTGCATGGCTGCCAAAATTTCTGCAGGAAGGACGCGGGGCCTCTGAGCAGGCTGCGCTGCTGTTTAACTCCGCGTATTACATCGCGGCGGATGTCGGATGTATCGCAGCCGGAGCAGCTTCACTCTGGCTGGCTCGACGCGGGCTGGGTGTACACCGGACTCGGCTGCTGGTGTTCGGTACCTGCGCGGCTCTGACGTCACTGACGTTCGTTGCGGGCAGCCTTCCGCTGGGATGGGGGTTGTACGGTGTGTTGTTGATCGTGGCGGCCGGTTCCCTGGGACTATTTCCTTGCTACTACTCACTGTCGCAGGAAACCAGCGAACGTCACATGGGGAAGACCACCGGTCTGCTGGGAGCCCTCGCATGGCTCGTCTCGTCACCGATGCAGAAGGAGTTCGGTCGCGTCGTGGATGAGACGCATTCCTTCGATCAAGGCCTGGCCTGGGCCGGCCTGGCACCGTTGATCGCGCTCGTTGTGCTGTTTATTGCGTGGCCTCGTGAGACGTCTTCGTCTGACGGTGTGGAGGACGAAAAACCCTGACGCAGGCTTCGCCCGCACTCCAATCGCGATTCCTGTAGCTTGGACATTCATGTCCGAGATGTTGGCCAGGGACCGTCGCATTGTCGGACGCTGTTAAGGCACAAGCAACTTTTCGCTTCGACCGTGTTTCATGGCCACGCGACGGACATGAATGTCCATCCTACATGTAGCCTGGACATTCATGCCCGAGTTATTGGCCAGGGACCGTCGCATTGTCGAACGCTGTCAAGGCACAAGCAACCTTTCGCTTCGACAGTGTTTCATGGCCATGCGACGGACATGAATGTCCATCCTGCAGACGATCGCACACGTCAAATTGAATTTGGATCAGAATCGAGACTC
Organism: Planctomycetota bacterium; assembly: GCA_031416875.1. GTDB lineage: Bacteria > Planctomycetota > Planctomycetia > Planctomycetales > Planctomycetaceae > SXXK01. Next base: position 2,830 of record JANOUN010000293.1, read on the forward strand.
GGCAGCGGAGCGTGAGGGTAGTCCACTGGTGCATAACGGATGGCCAGTTCAGGCGTCATCAGCTTTTCATGTTTCAGAAACCGTGACGTCAGCGCTCGATCCAGAATGCCGCCCGTCAGCAGAGTTCGTTCGACAGGGTAACTCGGACGACCGGTGTGAAACATGCGTTCGATGCCTTTCAGCAGCCAGGCAAAGTGCGGATGCCTCGGTTCCGGCTGCTCGTCGAAACGGGTGGCCAGGACTTCCTGCTGATCCTTGAGTTCGAGGGCGATGGAGGTGCCTGCCGCAACTTCCGGGAGCATAAAGACCGCTCCCAGAAAGCCATCGTTGTATTCAAACAGGAACAGAGCCGCCTCACGGTCGGAACGTGCGTCGTCCTTTGCGTGCGGAACGGCTGCAAATGCCGCATCAAACAGAGTCTGAGACACAACACCGTCATCGAGTGTTTTCCACATCGCTTCGCCCTGCAGACACTGCACCCAACGGACTCCCGATTCCGCGCTGCGTCGGCGCTCGACGTGGCATTGGAAGAATTCCAGGGCGTGAATGCCGTAGATATCGAGTCCAGAGTAGCCGACTCCCACAGCCATCTCGATGTCAGCACCGAGCGGGACTGTGATCTCCGGCGTACGAGCACCGACTGTCATTGACGAACCGGCCATGAACGGGACTTTCAGCTCCAGAGCCCGATCGTACATCCACTTTGCGTCCGCCCATTCCGGTCCGAGATTCTTGTCATTGAAGACCGGAACGACACGCCCGTGTTTCTGAAACGTGTCCGTGATCTCCCTGAAGAATCGGCGGCGAGGATACAGATGCTGTTCCAATTCATTCCAGGGGTATTCCCCGTGTTCTCCGATACTGATCACACCATCCACTGGAATATGATCCCCACCGACGGTGAGCGCTTTCTCGATTGAATCGAAGATCGGCACGTTGTACTTCCTCGACATGGCCCGAGCCATGTCACGGTCAGTGAATTGATCTGCGTACATCGATGCCAGTTTCAATGCGGGACCGGGACCGCCGTCCTGTTGCCAGCCTTCAAGGATCTTGCCGATCAATACGTCAGCATGCAGTCCCTTTTCGTAGGCCGTAAAGACCGCAGCCACCGACTTCGGAGCGACAGGTTTCACGGATGTCGCCGACTGCGCAATCGCGGACGGAGTGATGCTTCCGGCCATAGTGGTTGCGGCAACGCCGGCGAGCCAGTTGCGTCGGGTTATCTCAGCAGCCGACGTCAGTTCGCTTTCACTCATGATGGACTCCGATCAATAGAACAGCAGGATCACGCAATAGTATCCGACAGTCTCCGACCTGACCACTTCTGCTATCATTATCGACGGCGTCCGTCAGTCCGGCCACAAAATCGCAACAACTGATTTTCTCAGCATGACTCGGAATGGGAATCGCGTAAACTGCAGCGGTGTTGTTCAAGTTGCGAATTCGTTTCTTTGTCATTGATCGATTCGTTCAAAAGGCAAGTCCCTATGGATATGCGACAGGCGTTTTCCGATGTCATGTCTCGCCGAAACCTGTTGCAGGCGGCCGGGATCTGCGGCCTGCCCATGGCACTGCCGGGAATGGTTGCAGCAGGCGTAGATCAGACTGCGGGGCTGGGAAAAGGTGCTGCCGAGAAATCCTGTATTTTCATTTTGCTCTGTGGTGGGCCGAGTCACCTGGATACATGGGACATGAAACCGGGTGCGCCGGATACGATCCGCGGACCATACAAGCCGATTGCCACCACAGTCCCTGGCATGCAGATTAACGAACTGCATACAAAGATGGCGCAACTGACGGATCATTTCAGCCTGATCCGATCGATGACGCATGTCGGAAACATCAGCAACCACTTTGACGCCATGCATCATTGCCTGAGTGGGCAGGCTGCCGCACCGCCGGATGCTCCATATATGGGCTCAATTCTGGCTAAGGTCCGACCGAACGAGAAGACCATTGCTCCTTATGTGTGGCTCATCAAATGCGTGGGTGATCCCGTATTTTGCGCTCCCAACATCGGAACCGGGGGGCATCTTGGTGCGGCCCACAGTCCGCTGTTTGTCGGTTCGGCCGCCGACAATCCGTCGATGCCTACATTCAAGGCACCAGACGACCTGCAGGCTGCCGTGGCCACGGATCGCATGCTCGAACGCCGCCGTTTGCTGAGTGGACTCAGCCCTTCCCCGCAATCCAGCGATGTCGCTCGTGCTACGAAGGACTGGCAGGACATCTACGGCCGCGCCTTTGAATTGACCGCCGGTCCTGAAGCACGTGAGCCCTTTGAATTGGGCCGCGAACCGGACAGTGTGCGAAATCGTTATGGGATGCATCCGCTCGGTCAGAATCTGTTGCTCGCGCGTCGGCTGGTGGAAAGCGGCGTCGGCTATGTGACGGTCAACGGTTGGACAGGATCGGCTCCGGAAGGTGGCGGCGGTGCCCCCAGTTCCAGCTGGGATATGCACGGCGGCGAAATGGGAATGGGCAGCGCGTTCGGCAATGGTTCGTACGGCATGGGCTGGTGTCTGCCAAAACTTGACCAAGCTCTGTCGGCGTTGATTCTGGATCTGAAAGATCGCGGGATGCTGGAAAGTACGCTGGTTGTCGTCGTTGGCGAATTCGGTCGCACGCCCACGATCAATGCGCCGGGAACAAATCCCGGTCGCCAACACTGGCCGTCCTGTTTTTCTGCAATCCTGGCGGGCGGCGGAATCCGCGGCGGCGCGGTTTATGGCGAGTCTGACAAACACGGAGCGTTTGTGGTGGATCGCCCCGTGCGACCTCAGGACCTTGGAGCCACCATCTTTCATTCGCTGGGAGTCCCGCTCAATCTTCGCCTCGGCCGCGACGGTTTCACGCGCCCCCTGTCGACCGGTGAACCGCTGCTCGACTTGTTTGGATGAGCTGCGTTAGGCAGTTCGGCGAGCGGCATGCGTCAGCTTGCCGGAACTGTGCGACTAAAAAATGCAGCCGTCTCGCTCCGCCAAGGCGAGCCTTCAGCAAGGCCACGCGATCAAGTCTCCCGCGTCCTGTAGGCTGCACTTCATCATTGCGGAACTGACGACCTGTGTCTGGTCGTTGGATGTGGAATCCAGAATGCTCATCAGGCGGAGCGTGATGGCTACTTTGTTAATCGGAACAAATCGCTGGTAACGAGATGGAAAGGCCCCGACACCAAGGATCGATTGACCGTCATGCCTTGACTGCGACATTCGCGCCATCATCGACGCAATGCAACGGACCTTTAGTCGCGCTGGCGCGGATCAGTGCCAGCCCGATGGAGCCATCTGCGACCGTCGCTGCTGAAGTGACGACGCCTGCGACAGTGCCCTCGCTCGATAAGATCGATGCTTGCAGAAGGTTCTCAGCCGAAGTCGCAGCTTCTACACATCGGAGCGCGCGATTCACATGACCCATGGCGTCCAGCCGGGCGATGGGTTCCTGTCCGAGGTAGCAGCCTTTGACATAGCTGATCGCTGTCGAATTGCGTTCAGCCTCTGGTGCCATGTTCTCGATTGACATGTCCTGATTGATGATCGGGAATCGCTCACGAATTCGCAGTTCTTCAAACTGCGCTGCAGCGGCAGCAGTTTCTGCAGGCAGAGGCAACAGGCTGGAATCTTTGGGTGTTGCCATCCACAGCATCGGCGTGCCTGCCCATGTCACAGAGAGTGCTGTTGGTGTCAGCAGGGCACTATTCCAATCACCGATCTGCAGCCTGGCGCAGCTTAACGGTTCCTGCAGTTCGAACCCGGGATCCTGTGTGTTGAGAAGCAACGCTTTCGCCGATGGCTCACCGATCGCCGCAACTGCCGCCGTCGATTCCGTGACGGAAGCAATCGTTACGTCTTCGGTAATGATGTACCGATTGAGATGCTTCAGAAGGCCGGCTTCATCGCCCCCCAGCATCCAGATTTCCAGACAATCGTCGAATGCGAGGAGATAGCCATGAGCGATCACGCGGGCTTTGACATCGCAAACAAATGCTTCGCACGCTTTGCCTGACGGCAGTTCCTTGATGTTATTTGTGCAGAAGTTGTGCAGATACTTCGCACGATCTTTGCCAGTCACGATCAGTCGTGAAAGTGCGGAGAGCCGCAGAAACGTCATGACGTACTCCAATGAACTTCTGCAGGCGATGTCGCTCCGCGACTCGCATGCCTCTTCACATTCGGCCCGAAACAACGGCGCATCGTGATAGCGATGTTGCCTCCGGGGAATCTCAGTCGGCGGAGCGACTGAGCTACGGTAGCGTACGTTACTTCTTTGCAGCCGCGGCAGCCGCTTTCGCCGCTTCTTCCTGCGCTTTGCTCAATTCCGGATTTGGTGTG
>JANOUN010000294.1:0-4450 GCA_031416875.1 Planctomycetota bacterium
GAACATCACGTTGCGTCTGCGACGAGCTGATCAAACCGTCGATATCCCTGTTCCCCTGGAACAGGGGATGGATTTAAGGGTGCCCCTGTTCTCGCTGCTCTTGTCGAGCCTTGACGATCACCAGGTGCCTGGTGCTCAACAATGGCTCACCTGGAGCCCACTTGGTCAGTTCGATGTCCAGGGTTCCGTCCTCGAACGACAACTGGGATGGCACATCAATACGAAGGACGATGCAGCCCCCGTTCGGTTTTCATCGATTGAACAGTATCGCGACCGATTTCTTCAGGAGGGACTGCTGTATCAACTTCTGAGCGGCGCCGAGGTCACTGTTCGAAAAGCGGTTCCGCCCGATCTGAGACTCTCGTTAATCACTGCGAGTGGCGAAGTGCTGTCACCGAGTTACGATGATGAGTTGGTCCTGCGAGAACCAGATGGCCAGCTGATTCTGGAAATCGAAGATGAGTCCGGAGATCTTGTCGATACGGCAGACTGGTCGATCGCCGAGGAACCGACGCGCCAGTTTTCGCTGGTCGAACGGGATGTCTGGAAGTCACCTGTTGCTGCATCGGATCTCGGACGGGATCAACATCTGGTCCAGGTGCGAATCGTGACGAACGACATTCCTCCCATGGAATACACTCGAACACTGTTCCTGCGATATCAGCCCGCTGCGCCGAAGGTCAAACTGGAGTCACCCGCGCAAGCTCTGAGTGCTGTCAGATCCGAACGGCTTCTGCTGCAGGCTGCCGTCGACATCGCGGTCAATGCCGACATCACCGTTGTGCATGAATTTCCAGACGGCGAACGCAGCGAGTTTTCCAGTGAGTTGATGACATCAGGAAAGCTGACCCAGGAACTGATTTTGAAGCCCGGTCGGAATGCCATCCGAATTCAGGCGAGAAACTCAGCCATCCCTGAGTCTGTGTCGGAGTATGCTTCAGATGAAGTCACAGCAGTGGAAACCGTCGTCGAATACGCGCCCGTGGGGCCGCCGCGAATCGTGATTGAAGAAGTCCGCCAGACGGATCAGGCGGGTCTGCAGTCGGCAGTCGTGATCGATGGAAAACTCAGAGTCGATGTCCCTGAGATCACGATTCGAGGCCGAATGGAGAGTGACGAACTGCTGCAAAAAGCAACGTTACAGATTGAGGAAAAACAGACTGCGCTCAAAGGATTCAAAGCCGACGTCAATCGAGTCGCTGAATTCTCGGAGACGATTTCGCTGAAGCCCGGCGAACAGCAGATTGTGTTCTCAGGGTCGGCTGGCGGAGACGAAGGCAAACTGCCGGTTGAAATTGTGTTTCAGCCCCCGCTGCCGGACATCGCTCTGATCACTCCGGCTGACCGGGATGTCGTCATTGATGCGGGCGATTTTGACGGAAAGCTGCATCTGGAGTCCCAGGTCGATGATGTCCGAAAATATCCTTTTGATTATCAAGTGATCGTGGATGACCAGGGAGTCGATGCCTCAGCCGTGTCGCTGGATGCAGACACGGGATCGTTGTCCGGCGATCTGCCGCTCACTCCGGATTCGTCCCGTGCTGATGACCTGCATCGCATCGAACTCCGGTTAACCAATCAGTGGGGAAGCAGTTCCGCTCTTCCTTTGGCGGTACGCTTCAAACATTCGCCAAAGCTGTTGAGTGCAGTCGTCAAACGAGACGAGGGAACTGCACTGGCCGATATCGTCTGCCGTGTGGAGACCTCTCTGTCCCGCCCCGTTTCCGGGATGAATCTGTACGTCAACGGAGTTGAGATTCACGCCGTTTCCTTTGCCGGAAATGAAGCGGTGGACGGTATTCAGGACATCACACTTCCCGGGGTTGCTCTCACAGAGGGAGCGAACCGCATTGAAGTTTCTGCTGTCAACCGCGATGGAAGATCTCGCGCCATTGTTGTGAATGAAGTCGTTCCACCAGCGGCAAAGAAGGCGGAAATCAGGCTGATTCGGCCTCTGATCAGCCTGACGTCGTCCCAGCCGATGCAGCCGGTTGCGTTTGCGGTGACGTCCGAACCCGGACTCCAGCTTGTTGATCTGGTCGTGGAACGCGATCACCGGGAGCCACAGCGAATCAGCCTGCTTGGCGACAATGAGCCGATACAGCCAGTCACTGATCCGGCTATCAGCGAAAAACGATTTGAACATCTGCTTCCGCTCACTGCGGGTGCTAACAGAGTTCGAATCGAAGTGCGAAATCGCGGAGGTGTGACGGTTCGGGACTTTGCCATCACCTATGTGGCACCGCCCGTCTCCATCTCAGTGGAGCGACTGCTCACGGCGGACACGGTTTCTACTATTCACGCTGCAGAAAATTTTATTGATAACCCCGCCTTTGAGAGCAGTGTGGTGCAGGGAACGACGACACTTGTCGGAAGAATTCAGTGGATTCCAGGACATCGACCGGCCGGCAAAAACTGGACCATCCGAGTCTGGGTGAACGGCTTTCTGAAAACACTGAAAGTGCCAGCACCAGCGGAAGGCACCGAGCAAGCTGAATTCAAGGTGCCTCTGGTCCTGAACCTGTCGAAAAATCGCCTTCGGATTGAAGCTCCTGAAGTCACATCCAGCCACCAGAAGCTCGCCCTGGATGATCACTCAGTGACCGCATTGCAGAATGTCTTCGTTTCATGCACAGAACCTGAGCACCGGCAGCGACTGCATTTGGTGCTGATGGGGGTGCAGATGGAACATGGACGCAACGTCTGTCGGGCTGAGGATCTGACACAGGCGGCCGCCGCCGCACTCCGACTACATACGCCGGAAAGCGCGTTTACCAGTATCCAGTCGTATACCACGCTCGTGGGCGAAAAAGCGATTGGAAGAAATCTGCGCACCATGATGGTGCTGATCGAAGCCCAGATCTCCCAGCAGCGTCTTGCATCCGGCATTAACGATGTCGTCATGTTTTACTATCGAGGGCGGGAGTACCGATCCGTCGGTGGAGAGTTTCTGCTTGAGGACTTTCAGAACTATGAAAACCCCGTCGAGCATCCACAGTCGATCAGCGAGAGTTACCTGGCCGGATTATTTGAACATTTGCCGGGTGCCCATGTCGTCTTTCTGGACATTGAAAATGCCCAGAATGAACTTTCTGCGTCGCAGCAATGGCCGCGTTTTCCGAATCTTGGTTTGTTCCGAGTGGCATGGTCCGGGAAAAAGCCACTGCCGAATCCGCCAGGACCGCTGTTCTCTGCACTGCAGGTCGCAACGGATGTCAATAAATCCAGGGTAGCCGCCAGCCTGGGAACGATTCAGGAACTCATGCGCAGCCAGTTGCCGTCTTCGACATCGGACGCCCGTTTCGTCCTGGAAACCCTTGTACCGGACGACCTGCTGCAATTGGTGATTGCCCGTTCGCCGTAGGGTTCAATGGCGTGGACTTAAGGCTGTTCCCCCGCGGCACGGCGCTCGCAGGTCGTTGATTTAAAGCTGATCATTAGCCGAAAGGCGCTAGCCTCGGTTGTTTCATCGTGTTTTCCATTAACCGGAGCTAGCGCCCAACGGCTGATTTAATACCAACCCGAAGCGCCAGCGAGGCAGAAACGGCTGAATTCCTCGCTGGCGCTTCGGGTTGGTATGATTATGAGCCCCAAAAAATCACTAAATCAACATCCCGCTAGCCGCGGGTAGTTCGACTGCAAAAACCGGCGGCTAGCGCCTTGCCGCTCACAAAGCCAACGGTATTCAGACAGACTCCTGCGTATTTCCGGTCACGCAATAGTCGTGATGCCCTTTAATGTCCTGAACGAGTGTGGCCAGTTTTTCAATTCCCATTGTCTCCGGGCCAAGTCCGACATTCACAATTCCCAGGATCTTACTTTGTCCGGTTCGGACGAGATCTTCGAGTGACACGCTTCCAAACAAAATCGACTGTTTGCCCCTCACAACGTCGATGCCAAAAACTACATCAGCAACGGCCAGGAGTCGCCTGTATTGGACTTCCGCCTGAGGATCGCGCCCGTCGCCGAATAAAGCCTCGAAAGGGATAATGTCTTCGTGTTCATGAAACAGAGCCTGCGTGTCGCCTTCCACCGGATGTCTTCGGTAAATTAAATCCGTCAGGAACTGGACCGGACTCAGCGCCTTGAATCTCCGAGTACTCACCGGGTCAATCGTGTAGAATGACGTGTCCTCTTTGATGTCGGCTAATATGACGGTGACCACGAAAGAGACCGGGTAGCCCTTGAGTTGCCAGCCAGTCATCTCTTTCAGAAATGGCTGCCCCGCTTTAAGGCTCGTGAAAAATGGCGCGATGGAATTGCCGAATTCGTCGGTCCACCGAAACGTCGTCCACGCACTTGGTTCGCCCTCGACCACGACATCATCACTGATGTCACTTTTGACCATGCAAAAAAACTCGTTTCTGCCGACCATCGTTTTTCTCACTGAAGGAGCCCTGAATAGCCATTCAACCGATTGCGAGGAATCTCACGGAGTCTTGTCGAGCGG
>JANOUN010000295.1:0-15767 GCA_031416875.1 Planctomycetota bacterium
TTCGCACCATTCGAAGGCAATTGCTTCCGCAGTCGTGATGATTACACCCGCATCGGCCATGCGGTGCAGTGCCCATTTGTGGTCGTCGCTGTATCGGCTACCGACACAATCTGCAGCCACAAACACCTGAAAGCCCTGCTCACAAAGTTCCAACGCTGTTTGCTGCACACAGACATGCGATTCAATACCCGCCAGCACAATCTGCAGCGGCCTGCGGCGAGGGGCTTCGAGTGCTGATGTTGCCTCTTGAGCAGCGCAAAGCATATTGAAGCCAACCGAAGTGCTGCGAGGTTGTTCCTTTGCCGCTGCGCCCGAGACCGACGGCGCGGTCATCAATGCCTCAGCCGCACTGAACTTCAGTTTTTCCAGCGTCGTAACCGTCGCCGGATGGTTGCGAAGAAGTTCAATCGTCGCACCAAGTCCTTTCGGGTACTGTTCTGTAACAACGGTCGAAACCTGCAGAATCGCAGCCGCATCCATCAAGAAGCGAATTGACGCGGCGATGCTCTGTTGATCCCGAATCGCCGGCAGCAGTCGTTCCTGAACATCAATCACTACGAGCTGTGACTGGGGCACGGATAATAGTGGTGATTGAGGGCTCTTGGTCATACGTTTACTGTGTTACTTTTTGTCGCGGAATGATCTCAGGCACGGATTCATCGAGTGATGAGAGCCCGGTCACAAACTTCAGATCTTCCAGCGTCTTTTCAGTTTGGGCGACGCTGCCCGCGACGGTGTCCACCTGTGACGAAATGGTTCCGGGATCGCCCTGACTGATGCTCATTTCCGCCAGCGAACGAATGCGGGTTTCCAGACGCTGTTGTTCGGCACGGACCAGTTCGTAGCTGTCGCGAGCCTGTTCGAAATTGGCCAAGCGCTGTTCGCAGGTCTGCAAATTGTCCTGCAGCGTCGCGATGATCCGATCGCGCTGCGTTCCCGATGGACGCTCCTGTTCACGCTTGAGCCGCTCCTGGACCTGCTTCAGATCTCGCTGGATTTGTTCGGTACCTGTCGTTTCGAAAAAGCGATTCAGTGAGTATTCCGTGTACAGCAGTTTCAGATACAACCAAAGCAACTTGTCGAGACCATTCATGCGAAGTTCAGCGACGGTGCCATCCTCCGTGGCGTTGTTGGCAGCGTGGTAGCCCTGACTGATCGAACGCAGTTCATGGCACTGTTTGAGCAGTTCAGAGAACCGATTCTGCAATCCTCGCGGCAGTGCGGCAAACATCTTGCGCATGCGTTCATCGGTGGCCGCGGCGTCCTTAGACCGGACGGCTTCGTTTTCAGTGACATCGATGTACTGCTGGAAACGGGGGTGAGTCCCCACAATTCCCAGCCAGACAATCTCAGCCGCAGCGACGAGCGGCAGACCAATCTCGGGACTTCCGGACAGCAAGGAAAACCCAACGCCGCCGACCAGCCCCAGCATGTTCCAGTGGTTAATGAATGCTTTCTGGATGTAGCGAAACAGTTGCACGGGCACCAACATTCCTGAACATTGTCGTGGGCCAGGGTCCCAAGCCCGGAAATTGCAGATACGGTGAATCGATTCCTCTGAACGATCGAATGGAATCTTAACCAACCTCGGAGTTTAAGAAACTGTCAGAAACGTGCGGATGCCGCAATCAGACCAATTGAATTGGCAAGTTCGAGCGGGGGCGCCAGCGTCAGTATCACTCAAGCCGACTTACGCGGGCGAATGTCAGAATCATGCAGCTTTGGCGTCACGTGAGTTGCTGGCAGTTGTTGGGAAGGCAAAAGCATATTCGCGAGAAATGCCGGCCAGATTCGCCTGAGTTCCAGCACGAGAATGGAGCGTGCGACCATCGGCACGGCGTCACCGCCACGGATGCGCTTCCGAACGGATAACCAGGATGACGTATCCAGGATCGGGCGCCAGTATTCAGCACGACCCACTGTTGGCAGAACGAAATTCACATTTTCGCCGGATGCGTTGTAGAGAATCGTCAAGGTTCTGCCTTCAATCGCTTTGCCGTGCGTGTCAAATTCATTCACCATCTTTCCGTTCAGACGCTCTCCGAAGACGAGTGCGGTGGGGGAATGCCAGTCCGCATCCTTCATTTCCCGTCCGGATGCGTCAAACCAGGTAATGTCCGTTGACTCAGACCCGCGAACTTCTGTGCCCTCCAGAAAACGTCGACGCCGCAGCACAGGATTCTGTCGCCGAAGTTGGACGACTCGGCCTACAAATGCGAGCATCTGCTCTTCGTCCGCCCCAAGACTCCAGTTCAGCCAGTTGAGTTCGTTGTCCTGACAGTAGGTATTGTTGTTGCCCTGCTGTGTATGTTTAAGTTCATCACCGCTGCAGAGCATCGGCACTCCCTGCGACAGCATCAGTGTGGCGAAAAAGTTTCGCAGTTGGCGCAGCCGCAATTCATGAATCCCGGCATCTTCCGTCGGGCCTTCATGCCCGCAATTCCAGCTCAGATTATGGTTGTCACCATCACAGTTACTGTCGCCGTTCCGGTGATTGTACTTCTCGTTATAGCTGACCAGGTCACTCAACCGGAATCCGTCATGTGATGTAATGAAGTTGATACTTGCGTAAGGCTTTCTACCACTGTGTTCGTACAGATCGCTGCTGCCACAAAGGCGAGTGGCAAATTCTGACACCGCGTTTCCGTCGCCGCGCCAGAATCTTCTCACCGAATCGCGGTACCTGCCATTCCACTCCGTCCACAGCACGGGAAAATTCCCGACCTGGTAACCGCCTTCACCCAGATCCCACGGCTCGGCAATCAGTTTCACCTGAGACAATACAGGGTCCTGATGAATGATGTCAAAGAACGCACCCAGCCGATCCACGGCGTGGAGTTCTCGCGCCAGAGCACTGGCAAGGTCGAAACGAAAACCATCGACGTGCATTTCCTGCACCCAGTATCGCAGACTGTCCATGATCAGTTGCAGTACGTGCGGACAGAGCATATTCAGCGTGTTTCCGCAGCCTGTGTAGTCCATGTAATACCGACCGGTTTCCGACGTCAATCGGTAGTACGATGCGTTATCGATGCCCCGCAGCGAAAGTGTGGGGCCCAGATGGTTTCCTTCTCCCGTATGGTTGTAGACCACATCAAGAATCACTTCCAGACCCGCACGATGCAGGCGGCGCACCATCTTCTTGAATTCAAGCACAGAACCACTGATCGATGTTGCCGCGTACCGCGTGTCTGGCGCAAAGAATGATAAGGTGTTGTAACCCCAGTAGTTCGACAGCCCTCGTTCAACCAGATGACGATCGTCGACGTGGTGGTGCACCGGCATCAGTTCAACCGCCGTCACTCCAAGTCTGCGGAGGTGACGAATTGACGCGGACGACGCCAGTCCGGCAAAGGTTCCGCGGTGGTGTTCCGGAACGTCCGGATGTTGCTTTGTGAATCCGCGCACATGCGTTTCGTAGATCACGGTTTCGTGCCACGGCGTTCGCAGCGGCCGGTCAGATCGCCAGCAAAAGCTCGGCTTTGCCACCATCGCCAAAGGAGCGTGTGCCGCGTTGTCCCTGTTGTCGTACGAAAGGTCGTGCTGTGGATCACCGATTCGGTATCCAAACATCGAATCAGACCACGTGATATCACGTCCAATTGCCTTCGCGTAAGGGTCCAGCACCACCTTATTGGCATTGAATCGATGTCCGCGATGGGGATCATACGGTCCGTGGACACGGTAGCCGTACAGCTGCCCGGGACGAATATCCGGCAAAAAGCCGTGCCAGACAAGGTCCGTCTGTTCGCGCAATGGGACGCAATAGCTTTCTTCCTGAGAATCAACAGAATCAAACAGGCACAGTTCGACTTGAGTTGCATTTGCAGAGAACAACGCAAAGTTGACTCCGTTGCCTTCCCAGGTAGCACCCAGAGGATAAGGGCGACCAGGCCAGACACGGACCGCTGAACGTGATTTCCAGAACATAATGCCTTCTCTGATTCGTGTTGAAAAAGGTGTCTGGAACTTTGGAGGCATCAGAAACCACGCGAGAATCTGATGCCGGAGAGTTCCAGACACCTTTTTCAACCACAAATGACAGTGATAAGTTTTGGCATACAGAGTCTATGGTGGGAAAATCTCGTTCTGCCTTCACGGGGATGGTAGTCAAAAATGACGAATCCGTGAAACACATTGACGACCGGATGGAACAGCTTTTGCTGGCGCGGTCATCGCATTCCACGGTCAGGAGTTTTCTGCAACAGTTTCTTCCGTCAGTAATTCTTCTTGAGCCAGCATTTCACGACGCGACATGCGATAGAAGGCAATGCCGAAACAACTGAAAATTGTGGCGGGCATTCCAAGCATAAAGAGAATGCTGTACATGTAGGCCATCGGCCTTCGGGAGTCCGTTTCGTTAGCATTTTTGCAGCTTGGGCAAGCCGCTGCCTGAGATTGCCATGCGTGAGGCAGAACGCCGGCCGTTGCAGCAAAAACTCCGGCAGCAAGTGTCAGGCGAAGCAGTGATTTCATCAGACCTACTCCTCAAACTATTGAGCTTTGCTCAGCAACACAGATGCGGTCGGCCAAGTCCAGTGGTAGAGCATACCGTAAATCACCACACCAGTTATCGACACAAACAACCAGATTGGCAGCGTAATCTTTGCAAGACGCCGATGTTCTGACCAGCGTTCTTTGAACGCAAGATAGAAAACCCGAAGGGCGAGAATCGGGACAATTGCCGCCAGAATCACGTGTGGAACCAGTATACCGAAATACAGGCGAGTGGCCAAAACGCTCCCAACAAACGCGCGGCCGCGGTAACCGGTAAACTGATGTAACACCTCGTGATACGTCAGATAACAGACCAAAAACGCCACAGACACAAGGAAGGAAACAATCATCAAGTTGCGATGTCTGATCTTATGTCCAGATTTGATCGCAGCGAGTCCAGAAAGCAACAGCAGAATGCAGGCCGAATTCAAACCGGCATTGATCGTCGGCATTTTCGCAGCCCATGCTGGCAGCAGTTGGTCAATCATTTGATTTTTTGCCTGCGGTGTTTCAACCGGCTTTACCTCGTCAGCCTTTTTGCCGTTCGCTTCTTTACTCTGCTGCGAATCGCTCTCGGCAGCGGCATCAAGGGCCGAGGCGTCGTCCTTCACTGGAACGAGCGTCAGCGGGACCGTTGGGTTCTCACCACTCGTCGCGGAAAACGAGAGTCCTGGGCCGGGCTTTGGAAATTCCTCCTTGCCTTCAATGATGCGTCGAAGTTTGACGACATCTTCCGGAATGGTCATCACGAACGAACCAACGGGCACTCCGTCTTCGTTTACAAGCACAGCTCGATTGGAATGCGCGACCTCCATGCCAGGCTTTCGCATATCACCCAGATTCGGCTGAACATATTGCGTAAATCCACCACGAATCAGTTCATGCATCGCAGTTTCATCGCCGGTGACAAACTTCCAGCGCTCGTGATCGGCCTGAAATGTCTCAGCGTATTTCTGAAGCACTGATGTGGTGTCGTACCCAGGATCGACGGTGAACGTTACAAAACGAAAATCCGGATTCGACTTTGCCACGAGTCGATGGAGTTCAGAAATATCCCTGGTCATCAAGGGACACGGCCCGGAACACCGCGTGAAAATAAAGTTGGCGAGCCAGCGTTTCCCCTTCAGACTTTCTCGACTGACCGTCCCCCCCATGCATTCTGGAAATTCAAACTCCGGAAGCTCGCGGCTGGGGAAGCTGATAATGACGGTTTTCTGAGTGGCCGCGATTGGTTCCTGTTCTCCCACTTCGCCTGGTGTCTCTGAGTCGTCTTTTACAGTCGCATTCTCGATCGTTGCGTCGTTGGACATTTTACGTACGGCCACGGAATACAATGCTCCGAGCACCAGCGTCCAGAGAACGAGCCCCGCGATGAACGCGGTCTTGGACATTCCGTGCTTCAAACTGCACGTTCGGCAATGAACTGATTGGATGATACGCTGCATGAGATGGTATGCCTGAAACAGGGAGCCCCGCGAATTCTGACCGCTGGGAAGCGGAGAACTCAACGGCCAAAATTCTAGCATCGAGTGTCCGACTCGTTGGAAAGTCGATCGGACTCTCTCACGGTTCTCTGGCTCAATCTCTGAAACGAGAAGCAAGCTTTACACTATTTGCCAGCAAACGTGCGGCGATGGTTGAACTTCAGAAGATTTCGCGAGACAGTAACGCTCTGCACACACCTTCACGCAATCCCGACCGTTTTTTGATCCAGACAGAGAGTGAACGATGGCGAAACAAATCAATGTGGCGATGATCGGGCTTGGATTCGGAGCGGAGTTCATTTCGATCTATCAGGCTCATCCCAACGCCAACGTCGCGGCCATCTGCCGACGTGATCCTGCGGAACTCAGGAAATGCGGTGATCAGTTCGGGATTGAAAAACGATACACCAGCTACGACGAAGTGCTGGCCGACAAGAGTATCGACGCTGTTCATATCAACAGCCCGATTCCCGATCACGCATGGATGTCACTCAAGGCGCTCGATGCCGGCAAACATGTGATGTGTACCGTTCCGATGGCGACGACGATCGACGAATGCCGCCAGATTGTGGACAAAGTCAAGCAAACCGGCCTGAAGTACATGATGGCCGAAACCGTGGTTTACAGCCGCGAGTATCTGTTCATCAAAGACATGTACAGGAAAGGTGAACTCGGAAAAATTCAGCATCTGGCCGCATCGCATCCGCAGGACATGGACGGCTGGCCCAGCTATTGGGAAAAGATGATTCCCATGCATTATGCGACTCATGTCGTCAGCCCCTGTCTTGGACTGGTCGATGGCCTGGCCGAATACGTGAGTTGCTTCGGATCAGGCACAGTTCGCGAGGACATCGCAAAAAAATCCGGTAACAAGTTCGCTGTGGAGACCTGTCACGTCAAGATTCTTGACACGGATCTGACAGCCCATATCTGGCGCTTTCTCTACGACGTGGCGCGTCAGTATCGTGAAAGCTTCGACGTTTACGGCACGAAGAAAAGTTTCGAATGGACTCTGGTGGAACACGAGCCACACGTGATTCATACCGCGAAAAAGCCTGAACCTGAGATTCCCGAAAAAGTCACGATCCCCGACTTCGCTCATCTGCTGCCGGAACCAATCCGTCGATTTACTCAGCCAGCCGAAATTCATGACGCCGATCATCTGTCCTTCCTGCAGGGCGGTGGCCACGGCGGTTCACACCCGCACCTGGTGCACGAATTTGTGAGCGCTCTCGTCGAAGGCCGCGACCCGCGTCCCAACGCCGTCACCAGTGCCAACTGGACCTGCGTTGGCATTTGTGCGCATGAGTCCGCCAACAAAGGCGGTGAGATCGTCAGGCTGCCGGATTTTACGCTGGGTTAAGTCGCAGCGTTCAACAAGTCGACGTCGTATACCGAAGGCTGCCGCAGTCCAGGGGAAACAGTCAAACAGAATTGCGTACGCTTTCCGAATCCATGCAATGACGCCACAATAGGCAAGTGCCTGGTTATCCGAATCCGTTGACAGATCGCGTCGTGATGTCGTCCGCCGAACAGTATCTCAAACCCGAAGTGATCCAGAGCATTGCGCGGCTGGATTTGCGCGCAAAGTTTATTGTCGAAGGGTTAATGTCCGGGCTGCATGCGAGTCCCTTTCATGGATTCAGCGTTGAATTCAGCGAGCACCGGCGGTACGAGCCGGGAGACGATCCGAAAGACATCGACTGGCAGGTGTTCGCGCGGACTGACCGTTTTTACATTAAGAAGTATCAGGCCGAAACGAATATTACCGGCTACCTGCTGATGGATCTGTCCCGCAGCATGGCCTACACATATCGCCAAAAGCTGACGAAGTTTGACTATGCTATCTGTCTGGCGGCTTCCATCAGTTATCTGATGATTCACCAGCAGGATCCGATCGGCCTGATGACATTCGACGATGAACTCCGCGCCAGTCTGCCGGCCCGCAGTCGGCGGTCGCACCTGGGCGATATTCTGGCCGTGCTGCAACGCTCCAAGCCGACGGGAACAACGAACATCGGCGGGAACCTGCGGCGCGTGGCGTCGATGATTCGCCACCGAAGTCTGATGATGCTGATGTCAGACTTGCTGGGTGATCCGGATGAGATCATCGACGCACTGCGAATCCTGCGATTTCGTGGCCATGATGTAATTCTGTTCCACATCCTGGATGAAGCAGAGGTCACGTTCCCCTTTTCCGGAAGTGTGGATCTGCTGGAACCGGAATCACAGGATCACGAAATCGTGGACGCGGCGGGTATCCGGGCGGACTACCTGGAGGCCGTCGCTGAATTGCGAGAACGATTCCGTTCAACATGCGTGAGTATTGGAGCCGACTACGTGCCGCTCGACACGAGTATGCCGTTTGATAAGGCGCTGGTAGAATTCCTGACTCAACGCCAGGCAAGGTTTTGAAATCTATAAAGGATGGTCCATCATGAAAGTTCTGTTCCGGGTTGCAACTCTGCTGACAGTGGCTGCAACTGTGAGTGATTATGAAATCTCTTCGGCTGCTTCAAAGGATCCCAATACCCCCGTGACTGCTCATTCTTCCGATGCTTCTGATACGCAACTTTCTGCTGACAATCCCTTTGCCGCTCCGAGTCCACTCGCCTTTCACGCGCCAGCCTTTGACAAAATTCGACTGGAGCATTACCAGCCGACATTCATGGTGGGCATGAAGCAGCAGCTCGCGGAAATGGAAGCCATTGCGGCCCAGACCGACGCACCGACATTCGTTAACACGATTGTCGCGATCGAAAAGTCCGGAGCCCTCCTGACACGGGTGCGGAATGTGTTTTCGAACATGACCTCGGCGGAGAAAACGAAGGACCTGCAGAACATCGAAACGGAACTCGCTCCGTTGCAGGCGGCACATTCGGACAACATTCTGCTGAATCGCGGGCTGTTTGCCCGGGTTGAAAAACTCTACGAAACCCGCGATTCGCTGGGACTCAACGAAGAACAGCAGGAAGTCCTGAAGCAGCACTACGAAAGTTTTGTGCGTGCCGGTGCGAAACTGGATGAAGCTCAACAGGCGCGGATCCGAAGCCTCAACGAGCAGCTTTCGAAGCTGGAAACGAAGTTCGAGGAAAATCTGCTTGCCGTCACCGAAGAAAGATCGGTCTTCATCGACAATGTGTCTGAGCTGGACGGCATGAGTGACGCGGACATCGCAGCGGCCGCCGAAGGGGCCAAGGCACGCGGCAAGGAAGGCAAGTATCTGCTGGAGATTACGAACACCACCCGCGTCCCGATTCTGTCATCGCTGAACAATCGCGAGACGCGGCGTCGCATCTGGGAGGCTTCCGCGAATCGCGGATTGGGGCGTGACGGTGGCATCGACAATCGCCCGTTAATCCTTGAGATCGCTCAGCTGCGAGCGGAACGCTCGAAGCTGCTGGGCTTTGCGAATCATGCGGCGTTCAAACTGCAGAATCAGATGGCGGAAGAGCCCGCAGCGGCCCGCAAAATGCTGACGGATCTGATTCCCGGAGTTCTGGCAAAAGTGAAGGAAGAAGCTGGCGATCTGGAAGCCATGATCACGGAAAGCAGCGGCAAGCACGAACTCGCACCCTGGGATTGGGAATACTTCACAGAGAAAGTCCGCAAGGCTCGATTTGAAGTCGATGAAGCGGCCGTGAAGCCCTATTTTGAACTCGACAACGTACTGAAGAACGGCGTCTTCTTCACGATGAACAAACTGTACGGCATTGAGTTCCGTGAGCGCACGGATTTGCCGGTTTACCATCCCGATGTGCGCGTTTTTGATGTCTTTGACAAAGACGGAACACACTTCGCGATTTACTACGTGGACTTTTTCAAACGAGACACAAAACGCGGCGGTGCCTGGATGAGTTCCTTTGTGGATCAGTCCCAACTGCTGCATGAAAGGCCCGTCATTGTCAATGTGCTGAATATCCCCAAACCGGCAGCGGGCGAACCGGCGCTGATCAGTTTCGATAATGTGACCACGATGTTCCATGAAATGGGCCACGCCCTGCACGGCATGTTTTCCAACGTCACGTATCCGTCCGTCTCAGGCACAGCCACGCCGCGCGACTTTGTGGAGTTCCCGTCGACCTTCGAAGAAGACTGGGCGATTCAGCCGGAGGTGTTGAGCAATTACGCGAAGCACTACAAGACAGGAGAACCGATTCCAAAGGAACTGCTGGACAAGGTGATCCGGGCGAGCAAATTCAATCAGGGCTTTGACACAATGGAATACCTGGCCGCTGCGTTACTGGACCTCGCATGGCACACGCTGACATCGGAGGAGATTCCAACCGATGTGGAGAAATTCGAAGCTGCAGCGATGATGAAGTACGGCATCGATTACGGTCCTGTGCCCCCTCGCTATCGGACCGCCTATTTCGCGCACATCTGGTCCGGCGGTTATTCCAGCAGCTATTATGCGTATCTCTGGAGCGAAGTTTTAGCCGCCGACGCATTCGCGTACATGCAGGCTCACGGCGGACTGACTCGCGAAAACGGCCAACGCTTCCGAGAGACAATCCTCTCCGTCGGCGGCAGCCGCGAACCCATGGATGCGTACAAGGCATTTCGGGGGAGCGAACCCACCGTCGAAGCGCTGCTCAAACGCCGTGGTTTGAAATAACCGGCCAGGCTGATTGCCACAGTCTCGATGACGCGGTTCAGTTCCAAACGCATGCCGATGGATGACAACCGAATGGATGACAACCGAATGAAGCATAGAATTGCGATTAAGTTTATTCGTTTGTCCCCATTCGGTTGTCAATAAGCCGCGATGCCAATTGTCTGCCCAATCCCGGTTCGCAATCTGACGAAACCCGAGTTTGACGAGCGGGACAGGATTGTCATGCATTGCGCCTACGACTCCCAGAATGCTCTGGGGCGGCTTTGTGATGAACGAGTCTATGAAAATGACCTCGCACGAAGACTTCGGGCAGAAGGATTTCGTGAAGTTCATTCGCAAGTGCCAATCACATTGTCGCATTGTGGTTTTCACAAGGAATACCGGCTTGATCTTCTGGCCGATGACGCTCTCTACGAACTCAAGACCACAACCGCATTCACCTCCGAACATGACGCACAAAAACAAACCAGGCATGTCGATCGCCTGCTTATGTTGTCGGACTTCAATGCGATGCAGTGGCTCAATTTTCACCACGAAACGATTAGGTTCCAGACATTGACGCGATGAGAACAACCGAATGGCTGACAATCGAATGAAGGACAGATTTGCAATTACGTTTATTCGCTAGTCCGCATTCGGTTGTGACACAACCGTCAGTTGTTCACAAAACTTACGGCACAGGGCGAGATCGCGAATACGTTCATTTTTATCCATTCAACCGATGTGAACAACCGAATGGCTGACAACCGAATGAAGCACCGAATTGCGAGTGCGTTTATTCGTTTGTCCCCATTCGGTTGTTAAAAAAACTGTTAATCATTCAAGAGTGGCATGTTGATACAATGCTGCGAAAGATGTTGGCGTGCATTGCAGAAAGGCTGTATGTTAGCCAGATCAAAGACGAGCGATTCGATCTTTGACCAACTTCATTTTTGAACCGACCCTAAAGTTTTGACACGACGATGCAAACCTCCGTCGATCTGGGGCGTTCACTTTTGATGTTTTGCCGACGAGCCGGGCGTATAACTTTGCGTGCTGAGAGTCAATTGTGGACGAAGCTAAACAAGACGTACTGTTTAATCACTGTGCTGCCACAGTTCGAAGTCTGTTTCCGGCGCTGATGGAGCTGGAGCGCGGGGCGGCGTTGTTGCAGCCTGTGCCGCTGGCGGAGCGGGAGTGGTTTGAACTGCTGCGGCAGAAGCTTGTCCCGCAGCTGGGGGAGCAGGCGTTTCTGGTGGTCGCGGTTGTCGGTGGCACGAATATCGGTAAGAGCGTAATCTTTAACCACCTGGCAGGATCACGCGCCAGTGCGACCAGTCCGCTGGCGTCCGGTACAAAGCACGCCACGTGTCTTGTGCCCGAGGGCTTCAATGCACAACATGATCTGCAGTCCGTCTTTCCGGATTTTGAACTGCACGAATGGACTGATGCGTCGCTGGCTCTGGAAGAATCTGACACACATCGATTGTTCTGGCGTGTGGCACCGGAACTCCCGCCTTCATTGCTCGTTCTCGACACGCCGGACATTGACAGTGATGCGCGAGTCAACTGGGTGCGTGCAGATGCCGTTCGTCGATCTGCGGACGTGTTGATCGCCGTATTGACTCAGCAAAAATACAACGACGCAGCCGTGAAGGAGTTTTTTCGCAAAGCGGGTGACGAAGACAAAGCAGTCATGGTCATCTTCAATCAGTGCCTGCTGCCGGAAGACGAACCGTACTGGCCGATCTGGCTCGAAACATTCTGCCGCGAAACGCATATTACTCCGGATGCCATCTATCTCACTCCGAACGATCGCCGCGCTGCCGAAGATCTGCGGCTGCCGTTTTTCGAACGGCACATTCCCGCGTCCGATGCGGATCAAACAACGCCTGCAGTGGATAACACGCCGAGAGATCTGGCGGCTGATCTGGCGAAGCTGCGGTTTCGCGAAATTCGCATGAGGACTCTGCTCGGATCGCTGCATGAATTGACTCATCCTCAGCGCGGCATTCCGGCGTATTTGCGAGAACTGCGATTTGCCAGTGAAGATCTGGGACGCACTGCCACCCGGCTGACCACTGACAGCGTCGTACAGGTTCGCAACTGGCCGTCACCTGCCAATTCCCTGCTGGTGGCGGAAATTCGTCAGTGGTGGCACGCCCATCAGGAGGGCTGGGCACGTACCATCAATTCGGCCTACAACACTGTTGGCAGCGGACTTCTGTGGCCGATCCGCGCCGCACGCCGTGCATTGCAGGGCGAACCCGTACCGCCGATGGAAGATTACCGCAGCCGCGAATGGCTGGCAGTGCTGGGAGTCGTCGAAGAATTGTTCGACAAGCTGCAGTGGATGGCTGATTCCGGAAATGAAATCATCCGACCTCGCATCGAAGCCGTTTTACAGGGTGAAGCACGTTCCCGACTGCTCACGTTGCTGCGGCAGAAGCACGATACCGTTGATTTCGAGGGTGAACTCACGCTGATTGTTGATCAGGAAATGCAGAATCTGCAAAGAACCAAGCCGGACTTGTTTGGAATGTATCGCCAGTTGAACAACGTATCTGCAGCCGTGCGGCCTATGACCAGCGTCGTGCTGTTTTCCATGGGATTCGGTCCAGCCGGTGAAATGGTGGCCCCGTTTCTGGGACATGCAGCGGCGTCCGCAGTCATTCATGTCTTTGCGGATGTTGCTGGCGGGGCCACGGCTGCGATCGCTGGCGAAGCGGCGGTGTCCAGTGCGGCGGGTTCCGGAGCAGGGATGCTGCAGGCATGGTTCCATCGCCTGCATTCAGCGTTTACAGCACGACGCGCAAGTTGGCTGACGCAGTTGGTACATTCTGAGTTGCTCGGCGCGCTGCCGGAAGAGTTGAACGCCGCGGCGGGGTTGACAAAGTCGGAAGCGTTTATCGAGGTGCAGAAATGCGTTTCAAAACTGGAGGGGTTGCTGTAGGTTGTTTATATGTAGGATGGACATTCATGTCCGTCGTCCGTTGAGCGGACATCGCAGCACGATAATGGCTGGATCGCGATAAGTTTCCGACAGCAAACTCGGACATGAATGTCCAAGCTACAGGATTCGCACCTTCGGATAACCACTATTTTCAAAATCGCTCACGAATTGGTTTCTGTCCGCACGAAAGCTCAAGACATGTCACTCACACCTGAACTGCAGCAACTCACGATCCTTGCCGAGATCGATGATCTGGTGCTGCGCGTGCGACGGTGGCTGAACGCTGCTCCGGCATGGAGTCCCGCGCGGAAGGCGCGGTCACTGGTATCAAAGATTCTGGATCGCGTGACGTCTCTGCGAATTCGCCTCGAATCACCGCTGGTTGTCGCTACCTTCGGAGGCACCGGCACGGGCAAGAGCACACTCGTCAACGCATTGATCGGGCAGGAAGCGTCGGAATCCGGGCGACAGCGTCCCACGACGACCATGCCCATTCTCCTGGTGCATCCCGACATGGAGACCACTGCGCTGGGCCTCGATCTGAGCCAGTTTCACGTGAAGGCCATTGATGCTCCCGTTTTGCGGGATTTGATCATCATTGACTGTCCGGATCCTGATACCAGCGAAGCCGCAGAATCCGGCAGCAACCTCGCCCGCCTGCGATCGATCCTGCCTCATTGCGACGTGCTGCTTTACGTTTCGACACAGCAGAAATATCGCAGCGCAAGAATTGCAGAGGAACTTGTGGACGCGGCGTCAGGATGTCGGCTGGTCTTCGTGCAGACTCATGCGGAACAGGATTCGGACGTCCGTGAAGACTGGCGCAAGAGTCTGGCTCCGGGATACCAGGTCCCCGACATGTTCTTCGTCGATTCGCGGCGAGCATTTACTGAGCAGACGCAGGGGCAGCGTCCTTCGGGGGACTTTGGCCGTTTGCTCGAACTGCTGACGAATCAACTGGGAACGTCGCGGCGCGTGGCGATTCGCCGTGCGAACCTGATTGACCTTCTGGAAGAAGCATTCACCGTGTGCCGCACGGATTATGATCGCGAGCTGCCTGAAATCCGGAAGCTGCAGGAAGTTCTGGATCTGCAGCGGACGAAACTTCGCGACTCGCTCACAAATCAGCTCCGCGATGAATTGCTGGTGAACCGAAATCTGTGGGAACGCCGTCTGCTGAGCGCCGTCACAAACATCTGGGGCTTCAGTCCGTTTTCTGCAGTGCTGCGACTGTACAACGGATTAGGTGCGTTCATCGCTTCGTTCAGTCTGTTCAGGGCGCGTTCGTCGGCACAGATGGCGTTGATCGGAGCAGTGCAAGGCGCGCGATGGCTGAAATCACGAGTCGAAGAGCAGGGGGCAGACTCATCTCTGGAACGGCTGGCGTCATTCGGGATCACGGATCAGCACCTGCAGGAATCCAGGATGGTCGTGTCCGGATATGTCCATTCGGCAGGCATTGATTCAGAGGAATTCAGCAATCGTCGTGATCTCCATCAGCTTCGTCATCAGGCAGCGACGGTGGAAAGTCAATTCCTCGGAGACGCGCGACGCGGCATTGATGAACTGATCGAACAGCTTGCCATACAGAACTGCTCGGCTCTGACGCGTTATCGCTACGAGATCCTGTTGTTGTTGTACCTCGTATTCCTGATCGGACGGATCGGGCACAACTTTTTCTGGAGTTCGTTTCTCGCACCGATCGTCGGGAATGCAGATCATGCAGAGCCCCTGCTGACGGTCGATTTTTACATTCCGGCGATGATTTTTCTGATGATGTGGTCCGCGATGCTGGTGCTGAGTTATACGTGGCGTCTGCGGCGTGGTCTCTCAGCGCGAATTCATAAACTTGCACAGGCAATGGTGGAGACGCGAATTTCGGAGGGCCTGTTTCCATCGGTCGACCACGTTTGTCAGTGCGTGATTGATGACGATCATCAACTGACAGAATTGCTGGAACGCACCTCCCGGTTTCGCCGAGAGCTTGCCGACGGCGTTGGATTTCTGGGCGGCCAGCGCAGATAATGGCGGGCGGTCAGATCGTAGGGTGGGACAAGCGGCGACTAGCCGCGCAGGCCCACCATTGCACTGGTGCAACTCACTTCAGATGCTTGTCGAAGAATTCGAAACGGGAATCTTCAATCTGAGCTTTGACTTCCGGCGTCGATTTACCGAAGCCGTGATCTCCGCCTTCAATGGTCATCAGTCTGGCTTCGACGTCAGACGCGGACAGGCG
>JANOUN010000296.1:0-4230 GCA_031416875.1 Planctomycetota bacterium
ACGGCAGCTGGTGCATCGTCACTTGTGGACGCATTCTTGCGATCGCGATCGTTCACGAGCAACTGCTCATACACGTCGGCGGATGGCGGTTGGTCTCCGGCATCGGCAATCAAGGTGTTCTTCCTGGACAATTCCGGATCGGCGGCATTCGGATCTCCTTCTTCCAGACCAAGCTTCTTCAGATCCAGTTCCGTTTTGCCCATGACATGCTTCTGCATTCGGGCTGATAATCCTGGCAACGGGGGCCTTGTCTTCGATCACCTCAATCCGGCAGACGCGAGGATTTTCGTTCGTCAACCCGTGCGGACTCAGCAGCATCGGTGAGAGCGTGAAGCACCAGTCGATCATCATCGCGACAGTCATGACTGCAAGCAGTACCGATGCCCCGATCGCAATCGCTCGCGCAGCTGACAGTCCCGCCTGTCGCCATCGCACACTCCGCAGCTTGGCCCGCATGACTGATGGAAAGGCGTTCTCGTGAGTTATTTGTGACATGTTTGTTGATCCTCGCCTGTCGGTTCGATCTGATAATCGCCAGGTGGCAACGCCTTGAATTCACCAACATACTGGCCGGGAATCAGATCATCCGGCACCAGTGGAGCCGAATGCTCCTGATCACCCTGGCGAGCGATCACCTTCAGTTCCTCCACCGCCACAACCGGCTTGCCGGAACTGTCTGTCAAACGCACAACAACCTGAATCGACTCCTGGGAATTGTATTGCGCTTTGTCAGAACGAATTCGCACGACTTCCGTTCCCGCCGCATCTCGCTGACGCAGAAGCATACGAGAAATACATGCGGCTGCCTGGCGAGCGTAGTCCAGCTTACTCACCGTCGACAGGCCAAACTTCATCGACCCGCTGGTATCCAGCGCCATGATGGCGTGGAGATTCGTTTCTTCTTCAAACTGCTTGATGAAATATCTGTCGTTCCTGGCGAAGACCTGCCAGTCAATCTGCCGAATCTCATCTCCGGGTGCGTACTGACGATGCTGAGAAAACTCACTACAACCACCTTTTGTTGTCGACCGATGTTTCCCCGCGAGCAGTCCATCGACGACCGTTCGCGACAGCAACTCCAGATATCCAATCTGCTCCATCACCTTTGGATCAATCAAATCCGACGAATACCCCGCGGCAGCACCAGGAGCGGGCTTCGGAGGGGATGGTTTGGATTTGAAGAGACTGAACATGGGTGACCTGTTCATGAGCGGAACGGCGCTGGCGGTGTGTTGATTTAAGGTGGGATAAGCTTCCAGCTTGTCAAGTTTGTCAAAAAAGCCTTGAGTTTCATGCAGCGATGGCAAGCTGGAAGCTTACCCCACGTAGAATTCAGACTAAATCAATAACCCGCTAGCCGCCGTTCCGTTCAGGTGTTCGCCTTCTGCAGCGACTTCGTATTCTCAATGATTTTCGTGAGTACCGAATCCGCATCGATGCCTGCGGCTTCGGCATTGAACGTCAGGATCACACGATGCCGGAGCACCGGCAAAGCGACGGCCATCAGGTCTGCCGTCGTCGCATGACATCGGCGATTCAGGAGAGCACGGGCCTTTGCGGCCAGCAGCAGCGCGATTGTGGCTCAAGGCCCCGCGCCCCATTGTACCAGGCTCTGCAGTTCCGGAGCCATCGATCCTTCGTCAGGCCGAGTGCCTCGAACCAGGTCCAGGGCGGCTTCGTAGACGTGATCCGCGACCACGACATTGCGCACGATGGACTGCATCGCATGCATGTGGTCAATGTCGAGCACAGTCTTTGTCCGGAAGCTGTAGTCTGTGGTCTGTCGACGAGCGATCTCCAGCTCTTCCACGCGTGACGGATACTTCACATGGATCTTCAGCAGGAATCGGTCCAGCTGCGCCTCCGGAAGCGGGTATGTGCCTTCTGTCTCGACCGGATTCTGAGTCGCAAGGACGAAGAACGGATCCGGCAGCTTATAAGTCTTGCCGCACACGGTCAGCTGACGTTCCTGCATGGCTTCCAGCAGGGCACTCTGAGTCTTCGGCGGCGTGCGGTTGATTTCGTCGGCGAGGATCACATTGCCGAACAAAGGACCTTCAATGAACTGAAAGATGCGCTTGCCGGTTGTTTGATCTTCCTGGAGAACCTCCGTGCCGGTGATGTCTCCCGGCATCAGGTCCGGTGTGAACTGGACTCGCCGAAACGACAGATCGATCAACGACGCCATTGTGGAGACCAGCATTGTCTTCGCCAGGCCGGGCATCCCCTGCAGAATGCAGTGCCCCTTGCACAGCATCGCGATCAGGAGTTGCTCTGCAACTTCGTCCTGCCCGACGATGACGCCAGCCTCGGTTGTTTTCATTGTGATTTCCGTCATTTAACCGGGGCTAGCGGGCTGTTGATTTAATACCAACCCGAAGCGCCAGCGAGGCAGAAACGCTGAATTCCTCGCTGGCGCTTCGGGTTGGTATGACCTTGAGCCGCAAAAACCACTAAATCAACAGACCGCTAGCCGTACCGCTCATGATTTGTTCGCTTCCTCGGCGCTGACCAACTCATCTGCGTCAGTGTCCAGTTGTTTGAACTGTTCGTCAGTGCCGGGAAATTCCTGGCGAGTCAGGTCGTAATCTTTGGTCTTGTCCATCTCGGCAAACCATTCCGGTCCGGGCACCTGAGTTGTGGAAGCGGGAGCATTCACTTCACGCAGCAGCGCCAGCGGCTGGTGAGCTGTGGGGCCAAGGCCGATGCAAACGCGAAACGTCGGATGTGTCTCGTCGAGTGTAATTTGTCCGTCGGCGTTTCGGTCGAACGCCGTCAATCGTTCGTGAAGCTGCTTCACCTCTTCGGGACTCAACGCACCATTGCCGTCAACATCGAATCGAGGCACCGTCGGCGACGGGGCGTCAGCAGCTGCATAGCGAGCAGCCAGTCTCCGCAGGAACGCTGTTGCGGATGCATCATCAGGCAACCGGAAGATCAGTTTGCCGGTTGAGGACGATGTAGGCTGGTCACGCGGATCATCTGCAGCCTGAGCCAATTCGGTCGCTTCCACAATGTCGTCGCGATTCAGATCACATTCCCGAAAAGAAGTGACGGCCTGCGACAATTCTTCGGCTGAAACTTTGTTGTCCCGATCACGATCCAGCACTTTATAGACGGGCTGCTGGCCTGCTCGAAATCGCTGGAAGTTATCGTTCAGAAACAGGAGCAACGGACCATCCACCCAATTGGTCAGCAGCCATCGCACTTCCTCCACCGAAGGCGGCGTGCCGGTCGACTGCGTATACCGGTCGATGCGCTCGTAAGTCGTCGCAGGGGCCGCATACTTTGGAACGGCCGGAACCGCTGGCTCGGCGGGAGCTTCCGCAGTGGCTGGAGTTTCAGTGGCCTCGGGTGTTGATTCTTCCGGCTGCACTTCGTCTGTCGGAGGTGACTCCGGAGGATCCGGGATGACTTCCGGCTCTGGATCAGCAGGCACGTTCGCAGGAGCGTTTCCGGTCACCAGATTGGCAATCGATTCCACCAGACCCGGTGCGTTCTTCGCTGCGGCTGCTGTCTGCGCTTCAGCCAAAATGCGATCCGCTTCCGCCCTGAAGGCTTCAGGATCAGCGATATAACGCATGATCTCCTGAACGCGCTTTTCGCGAGCCTGTCGAAACGGCTGTCCATCGATAAAGATGGACGCCTCAATCAGCAGCGGCTGTTCGGGCATTGCGAGCACAAATCGCAGTTGCGGAGAATTCGGATCCCCCGGATCGCCAACGTCCTTGTGATGCAACTGATACTGCGGCATTCGCGCCGCCGGAGTTGCCGCCGGGCGTCTCTTCACGAAGCGGCAACATCGGAGCCATTTCCGGAGCGGGCGGAGAAGCGCCAAGAATTCGCACGGGGACAGAGAGCGCTACTTCGTCGGCGGAGGCGGCTGTGAATGTCGCCCATGAAAACAGTGGTGCCAGTACGAGATACCTCAACTGCCGGGATGCGGCAGCGGATCGTCGCAGGCTCAAGTTGGCAGGGGATAAATGTTGCATAAAAGGAATCTTGTACAAACGCAAAGTCTATGGGTTTTCAATTCGCTTAGAACGCTTTCGTTGTATGATCAATGTCAGGAGTGCGTCGTCAATGCTTAATCCCGGGGTAGGCCGGACCAAGCGCAGCGCCGTTCCGGCAGGTGTCTGGTAATTGCCGGAACGACGCTCCGCTTGGTCCGGCCTACACATTCAACCCCAATTCGTTGGCTTGACAAAGCACTAGCCCTACCGCGGCGAA
>JANOUN010000297.1:0-2171 GCA_031416875.1 Planctomycetota bacterium
CCTCTGGTTGCTTCCCACCCTTTCTGTTGAAAACGCAGTTACTTTCGGCTACAGAGAGGTAACGACTTCTCTGATCAGGACTCTCACCTGACAATTCAATCGCCTTCACAGGCGCACTAGCTGAATTCGCAAGAATTCAGACCTCTTGATCGAACAACTGAATTCTTGCGAATTCAGCTACAACTTTGGTAAGAAACTTCCTGCCGCTCGCCTAGGTTGATTTGTCAGAACACAGAGCATCAATACCCCAGGAACGCACCACCGGAGCGGCCGGCAAGTTCCTGCAGGAAGGCAAGAAACGTGCGGGCCGATGGGGATGCATCTGCTGCGAATGCGGGCTGAGAAGCGTAGTCGTTCAAGGCGATGACGTTCACAGGGCACTGAATGATTCCTGATGCAGGCATCGCAAGAATACGGAGCTGCTGATCGGCATCAAACACGGCTGTGGGTTGATCTTTGCCCGTGTCAGATTTTATGACGGAGACCTTCGTGGGCTGGCCGTCGGTGAACAGGACAATGCTGGATGGTTGAAAAGTTGCGGCCTTTCTCAAGGCTTGTTCTGTGTTGGTAATTCCGTCGGGAGTCAGCGCTCCCAGGAAATTCATCGCCGCCTGGCGATCGGTGGACCATGTGGCAGTGTCTGCCGGGAACTCCTGCAGTGCGTGATTGAAACAGACGAGGCGAAACGACTGGACAGGCAGCATTTCCAGATAGTCGCGGATTTTTCGCTGGACGTTGCTCCAGGCATTTTCACCGGATTGCCAGTTGGCTCTGGTGAAGTCTGCGGAGAATTCGTTTGCCATACTGGCGCTGATATCAATGACGAACACCGTTCTGTCCATTTTACCCTTCAGTCCAAGCAATTCCTGCCGGACGGACTTTTCTGACGCCGATGTGCGTTGCAGTCCGGTGAGCTGAACCTGCAGCTTTGACGCGACTTGCCGGGTGGACTCTGCCAACTGATTGAGTTTGCGAATCTCGGCGATCTGCTTTACGGCCGTCTGCTGCAGCGACTGTCTTTCGGTGAGCAGGTTCTGCTCGGCCGCTTCTGATTTGCGGAGCTGTGCCTGTGCTTCGAACAGAGCATTCTGAGTCTCGGTCAATGCCTGAGCTGACGAATTGTGTTCCGCCACACCGTTTGATGGACTGGTATTGCGGATGGCGAGAGGAAGAATGGCGACACAACTCAGCACACCGGTGATCAGCAATGCGAGGAGGCTGTCCGCCAGCATCCAGACTGGTATCGAATCGTCATTTAGCACGGACCTTCTCCCTTTTCCTGCTGGTGCCGCTGTGTGGACTGGAATCGTCTGATGAATCTGACTCGTCGGTGAAATTCAGAATGCGGCTGGCAGCGATTTCGGAAAACTGATCCACGACCTGTCCGATCTCGGCCACTGTGGCGTGGAGGTGCGCAACATCGCTTTGCATTTCCGTAATCTTCTGTCGCACCAGCAGCAGATCAGACGTCAGGCTGGCCGTCTGTGAGCTGAGGGCTGCGAACTGCTGCGCCGCTCCGGCAGCCTGCGTTCCCACGGCACCAATCTGTGCGGCCGACTGGCCGACGGATTGACTGAACTCCGCACTGGTGCTGCGAATCGCGTCGGTTTGAGTCAGTAGTTCCTGCATCAGCGTGGCGGCGG
This sequence comes from Planctomycetota bacterium, assembly GCA_031416875.1. Classification (GTDB taxonomy): domain Bacteria; phylum Planctomycetota; class Planctomycetia; order Planctomycetales; family Planctomycetaceae; genus SXXK01. The sequence continues at coordinate 1,644 of JANOUN010000297.1, forward strand.
CTTCCGGGATACGGGCCCGCTTCAGCAGTTCATTCAGCTGCTGCAGATGTGTCGCGTTGAAAGTCGAGCTGCCCCCGCCGGATGAAGTGCCGCCGAACACAATGAACACGGCGACTCCACAGACCAGCGGAGAAACGGTCTGCATCAGTATGTCCGGGAGCGCGGCGACCAGCATCGACGACAGCAGTTGCAGGCCGTTTTCGTCGTCTGTTCCATTTGTGCTGCCGATTCCCGGCACCACATCGCTGACTGCGTGGCCGAACGCAACCGCCTGCACCAGTAATCCGATCAGTCCTGTCAGGAAGTACATCAGGTAGGCTCGAGGTGCGGATTCTCGCAGTGGAATTCCTGCCAGAACTCGATTGAGGACAAGGAAAGCCATCGGGATCACAAGCGGCAGCGGAAACAGTGACAGGACTGCGTGAGTCAGTACAATCAACAGCACGGCCAATGCCGGCAACAGGAGTTCGACCGTGCGTTTCATGAGTTGCATTCCCCATTGTTTGACTGGCGGACTCGGTGCTGATT
>JANOUN010000298.1:0-3839 GCA_031416875.1 Planctomycetota bacterium
ACGGCGCTGCGCTTGGTCCGGCCTACAATCTAGGCCTGAATTACCACCGCACTGGCCTGTCCGACCCGGGTGACGCTCGTCTTGAGGAACAGGCCATTCGACGTTGTCAGATGTTCGCCATGCACAACGTTGAGCGGCTGCTCGGCATCCGGCGTTGCGAAGTTCAGCGTCTTTGGAATCACCCCGTGCTGCGCTGCCAGCAGTGACGCCGCGATTTCGCACAGCGCGGCACCGCTGCCGGAACTTCCCATGTAACTCTTGAATGCCGTGACAGGAACTGCATCCGCGTGATCACCAAGAAGGCGACGCAATCCCGCAGCTTCGTAGCGATCCCGCGCCGGATGACCGGCAGCACATGCGTTGATGTGTCCAAGATCCTCAGCCGAAACGCCGGCCCGTGCCATGGCAGCTGTCGCAGCATTGACGATGGCAGTCGCTTCGTCCGGATGGCCTTCGCGGCTGGAGACCGTACTGGCACCACAACCGAGCACGGTTCCCAGAATCTTCGCACCACGGGCCTCAGCGTGGGAGCGTGCCTCCAGAATCAGCGTGCACGATGCTTCGGCAAGCGCCTCGCCGGTACGATGCGCATCGAACGGACGCACTCGGGTTTCGGCAGGACCATCCGCCAGAATATCCCAGTGACTGTGGTGACACGATTTCACAGCATGCAGGCGCGTTCCAGTGACGCCCGTGACCATGACGTCCGCCCGATCACGACGAATGATGTTGGCGGCTTCCGCCATCGCCAGACACCCTGACACTTCATCCTGAGTGATCGAATTGTTCGGCCCGCGTGCATCCAGTGCGATACCGATGTGACATCCCGGCATGTTTGGAAGATAGCGCAACAGCCAAAGCGGCTCCATCCCCGACAATCCGTGCTCGCCCCAGCGATCAAAATCGAATGCACTTCGACCGTTCTTTTCAGACATCGATTTCAGAACCGCACCGAGCAGAATTTCCGGTGGACTGGACATCAGATTTGCACCAAAATCCACGCCGATGCGGTCTGGAGACACGGCACCTGGTGCAAGTCCGGCATCTTCCATCGCCTGTAGCGCCGACGCGACACCCATCTGAATTTCACGACACATCACCTTCAGACTTTTGCGTAATGTCTTAAGATGCTGTTTCTTTGCGGTCTCGTCATTGAAGTCGCTGACTTCACCACCAATGCACCCAGGTGTGCCGACATACGAGAGCAGTTCCACGCGCTTGATACCAGTCCGGCAATCCGCAATGCCCGACCAGAACGCATCGCGTCCGATTCCCAACGGCGAAATAATGCCGATGCCAGTAATGACGACGTCACGAGGAGAAGTTTGCGACATGAATGTACCCAGTGAAGAATCTGTTCGTGTGCCGCCTCATCCGGGCAGCAGACCCACATCATTACTATCAAATCTTATTCACCGATCCCCATCGGTGCCTGAACAATCAGCATGCTGGAAGCCTGTCTGAATACCGCTGTTCTTGTGAGCGGCAAGGCGCTAGCCGCCGGTTTCATGGCGGCGAATTACCCGCAGCTAGCGCCTTGCGGCTCACGGTTCTGGATTATCAGGACAAACTCACGGGCAAGGCAGACTGACCAAGGTGGATTGAGAATTCGGCTGGGCAGTCTAGCAAGCTCAGAATCGCAATACTGCGCGGTTGACGGATTTTACGAGAACCGGACCAGAGTCGGAACGAATCGGAGCGTCTGGGGAGACTATACTCGTGATTTGCCGCCACGATCTGTCGCACGGGAGCAGAAAACAAGGGGTCTTCGTGAGAAATCTCATTTTTTGAGATCGCAAACGGCGTGAATTCCATTGTTTGAGCGACTTATACCGCACGCGGTCAGATTTGAGGTTTTGTGAGCGGCAAGGCGCTAGCCGCCGGTGCTGACCGAATGCACAACTCGCGGCTAGCGGGCTGTTGATTTAGTGTTTCATGTAGGGTGTGTGCAGCGCCAGCGAAACACACCAGTTTCTCACGCTTTCCCCCAATGGTGCGTTGCGCTCCGCTTCACGCACCCTACGATTAAATCAACACGTCCCTCAGTCCTGGCCGCGCGGAGTATGATCACTGCTAACTTCCAGAGGAGCCGTCGTCGTACGGTTGTTTTTTCGGCAGAATCCCGCAGTTCGCACAGAATTACGAAGACAATTCCGCTACGTTCACGAATCGACTCCGCGTTCTCCATGACTGTTTCCGCCCTGCCCTTTGTCTGCCAATTGGACGACTTCCCTATGTTGCACACCGCAATTCGCTCCGGCCTGACTCGACTGCTGGCGACCGTACTGGTGCTTTCGATCTTTTCTCCCTGCGTCGCCAACGCCCAATTGAAGGGGAAAATTGCCCAGACTCCCATCGCGATCTGGTACGCGCGTGACGTGACGCCCAAACGAATGATGGACTACGTCATGGCGCTGACCGAAAGGCTGGAAATCGGCAACACGATGCGCACGCAGTTCGAACAGGAGCAGGTTCGCACGCAGCTTGAGGGGATGCAGCCCGGCGTCGAACAGCCGGTGTACGGCGTCGCGTTTTACATGGTGACGGGGCTGATTCCGTCCTTCGAAACCGTCAACTTTCAACCGGTCGTTGACGAAAACGATGCTCGCCGACTGTTAAATGGCGGCAAGGCGAATTACGGCGACAGTGGTTTCATGGAAGAACTGGGCGATGGCTGCTTTAAGACCGGATATCGTAACTCAAACTCAGCTGAGATGCCCGTTGGCTACGACGAATCGCAAATTGCAGCCAATAACAATCAACGGAATGGCGGGTGGAAGTACGAACAGAAAATCGTCGAGAAGGACGGAAAGAAGTTTATCGAAACCACGAATTCAATGACCGAATACTGCCGGCTCTTCGACAATGTGCTTTACAAAGCCGCGTTCGAAGAAGTGCTGGAAATGGAATTGCCTTCTGCAGACTCGGTGACCAGCAGCGTCAGCAGTTCGAACGATCTGGGATTCGATGCCTACCTGGATCGCATTCCCGTCGGCATCCGGCAGCTTGGCTGGAACATGCTCACCGCCGCCGTCGGCACGCAGCTCCAGCAGCACGATGACGAATCCGACACAACGTACAACATGCGACGTTCGTCCGGTGATCTTGGCCTTGCCCTCACGAAAGCCGTGCTGTTCGATATCGACAATTCGTCCGGCTGGGCGCGTTTCGCATCTGCTGAAGATGACTCACTGCGCGGCGAACTTCGCATTCGCGCTCGCAACAACAGTGAACTCACAAAGCAGCTTCCAGCCGCTGCCGGGCTGAGTCAGTTTGCACCAATCTTAAACGACAACGCGGCTGCGACCCTGCATCTGTGCGTCCGATTTCCCGAAGAGGCCCCGGCGGCCTTGCTGGCAACAGGAACCTGGCTTCAGGAAGCGATCGATCGCGAATTCAACAGTGATCCAGCGATGGTCGATGCCTCGCGAGTTCTCTCCGAGACACTCGCAGGCATCGCCGATCATCGCAACCTGGAATTGCTCGCCAAAATTGGCTGGAGCGACGCATCGGGAGGAGTCTTCTACGGCGGCTTGCAGGTGAGCGAGAATCCCGGACTACTGCAGAGCCTGCATCATTTCATGACGCACTCGGACGGTGGCCCGCCGAATATCGGTGAAATGATTACATTGTCGGAAGATGACGGTCGTCCCGTAATTCGTTTCATGCTGCCGCAGGATGAAGTTGAACGACTCGCCCTCAAGACCGGTTTGCGGATCAGTCACGCATATCTGATGCACGAAGGCAGTCGCTTGTGGTTTGCCGCCGGTGCTGAAAATGCGAATGAAATTCTGCGACAATCCATCGATCGCTGCAACGATGGCGGGCTGGCGTATCGC
>JANOUN010000299.1:0-1871 GCA_031416875.1 Planctomycetota bacterium
CTTTCATCGACGAATATCCACACAGAACCCCAATGCACTGGCAGAGCCAGTGGCACACCGTTTTAGTTTTCATCGACGTTCCACGCAGCGTGGGGGATCAGGGGCATGAACCTGGAAAAAGCAATCATCGGAGTGCGATGACTGGTCATCGCTTTCATTTTCAGGCAGTTCAGGTCATCCTTTACCCTCCGTCCTTATCTTCGAAAACAGTTACCGGTGGCTAGCACCATTCCGCTCACAACCATCAAGACGAGAATACGAACATGTTCCTGAGTGAACTCACATGGCCGGATGTGGCACATCTGTCGAAGGACACGCCGATCCTGATTCCGATCGCCGCGATCGATCAGCACGGCCACCATCTGCCGGTGTACACGGACAGTATGTTGCTGACTGAGATTGTGCGACGTGTGGAATCAGCCATGCACGATCAGATTCTGGTGACTCCGCTGATGTGGCTGGGCAATTCGGACCACCATATGGACTTCCCAGGCACGCTGTCCGCGCCGCCACGGGTGTATCTGGATCTGCTGGTCGGACTGCTCGACAACATGATCTTTCACGGATTCACGCGACTGTTTCTGATCAACGGGCACGGCGGCAACGATGTTCCCGGTAAGCAGGCCGTCTTTGAGGTGCGTCAAAAGTATCGCGATCGTAAGGATCTGCTGTTGCTGTTTTCTACGTACTGGGGACTGGGCGACCAAGTTGTCACAGGCCGTCCCGAATTCACCCAGCACGAGATGGGGCACGCCTGCGAATGGGAAACCTCGATGATCCTGCGGATCGCGCCGCAACTGGTGCGCGAGTACAAGAACCTGGAAGTCGTCAAACACGGTAATCCATTTCTTCCGGCGACGCGAGGCTGGATCACGAAGGATCGGACAGTACCCGGCCATATTGGCTCGCCGCATCTTGCTTCAGCAGAAAAAGGTGAGACGCTGTTTGCGACCTTCAGCAGCGGTGTGCAGCAGATGGTCAAACGTATTATCCATTGGGATGGAAAATCCTGGGAGGGTTAGGTCATGCTCAATCGACGCCAGTTCGGGCAGAATCTCGCGGCCGCTTCGTTACTTGCTTCGCTCAACTCTGCCGGTCGCGTGAGTGCCGCTAAACCCAGCGCTGATCAACCTCGAAAGAAGATCGCGTTCCTTGGCACCGAAGTTTATCAGCATTCCCATGCTCAGCACTTTCTGGATCGCTTTGCGATGGGGTTTGCTTCGGGCGGAAAATGGCATCCGGCGAGAGTGGATGTCGCGTCGGTCTTTATTGACCAGGTGCATGACAAAGACATCAGCAGGCAACGCATTCAGCGGTATGGTCTCAAACAGTTCCCGACCGTTGCCGAAGCTCTGACGCTGGGTGGTTCTGAACTGGCCGTGGATGGTGTCATCATCATTGGGGAGCATGGCGACTATCCGAAGAATGAAAAGGGCCAGACGCTGTATCCGCGTTATGCGTGGTTCAAAGAATGCGTCAAGGTGTTCGAAGCATCCGGTCGATCGGTCCCCGTGTTCAACGACAAGCATCTATCGACCGACTGGGCTGAATGCCGCGAAATGGTGGCGGATTCCAAACGCCTGGGCTTTCCGTTTTACGCAGGTTCTTCGCTGCCTGTGACATGGCGGCTGCCATCGTTTGAGTTCCCGCTCAACACGCCCCTGAAAGAAAGCGTGTGCGTCGCGTACGGCGGGATCGACAGTTACGACGTTCACGCACTGGAAACAGCGCAGTGCATGTCTGAACGCCGTGCCGGTGGTGAGGTCGGTATCCGTTCCATCCGTGCGGCAAAGGGTGAAAAGCTCTGGACGCTGCTGGGAGCCGAAAACCGGGAGCACACGCGCGACCTGTTCTTATCGGCCCTGAGTCGA
>JANOUN010000300.1:0-3419 GCA_031416875.1 Planctomycetota bacterium
GTCGTGTGTCTGCTGCGGAGCCCAAGTAGCGACATCAAGCGACACTATCATGTTCTGGTGAATGTAGCACCAGGAAAATGCCCGCCGGATTTGGTTATGGTCGGTGGGAGCGTCAGGGTGCGATTCGAGAAACGCGGCCCAATCCCGTTCCTGCCAGTGCCGAAGCGCGTGATTCTCTTGGAGGTCGCGATTGATTCGGTAAGCAAACTTCCGAAACGTTTCGTCGCCTGTAAACTTTCGGAATAATTCGCGGATGTCTTCGTCGTTCATTCATTTGGATTTCGGGGCATAATACTCCAGTCATCCCAACTTAGTGTGAGGTAGCAGCCATCTGACCATCAGGATGATCAAAACTCGAACCGTGATTTATCAAAACTCGAATTCTGAGGCAATCGGTCAGTTTTGCGAGTTTTGAATATTGTCGTAACACCACAAGTCAACTCAGATCTGCTGCACATGGCAAACTCCACTCTCGTGGCGGTCTGACGAATCTTACTCTCGCGCATGCTGAAAGCAATGACGGAATTGCACAAACTCCTGGTGTGGGTGTTCACAGACACAGGCAAGCGGAGGTTCAATTTCGTGTGACATGGAATGTGGGGGTGGCTTGGTGAATTGAGCCGATGCCAACTGAAAGCGGTACACAATTGCACAATGGGTTCGATCAATTTTCCCTGACACTGCCGTTCTGCCGGGATTCGAACTGGATTCACTCCTGTGACTCCGTCTGTTGTTGCGGACGAATCAGCAGCACGACCACGATTGACACCGCTGCGACGAGCGCGAATGCGCCGAAGATCACATTGAGTGGCACATTGCGGTCACGCAGGAATCCGAATCCCCAGTCGCTGAATCCACCGCAACTGATACTTACCAGATTCATGATTCCATAGCCGGTGGCGCGCAGCTGAGGCCTTGTAATCTGGCACAGGATGGGCATGTTGTTGCAGTCGAAAAATCCCCAGCCAAGGCCAAACACGATCAAGCCCATCACGGCGATCGAAAACGATGATGCGTTGCCGACACTGAACAACGCGGGTAAGAACATGGCCATCCCGATGGCACTCACAAAGATCCGCCCGCGGTTTGCTCTCTTCATCCAGGAGTCGGCCAGCAGGCCGCCAATCGCCGCACCAACGATCGAGGCCGGATGGACAAACATGGAAACCAGCCCTGCCTTCCCCTGCTTCAGGCTGAACTTGTCTTTCAGAATATCGGGCATCCAGTCCTTCACGACCCAGCCCGCAATCGCAGGCAGCGTAAAATACACTACCAACAGCAGAAAATTGCGATTGCTGAGCAATTCCCAGAGCGCCGCGAGGGGTGCCGTTGATGCGCGTTCAGACTGGCGATCAGGGTTCCGCAGGAACAACATCAGAGGCACGGAATATGCGATTCCGAGGACGCCACAGCAGTAGAACGCAGAACGCCAGCCGAGCATCGGATCCTCTGCGACAAACCCCGTGAAACCTCCCAGAATGAGTCCTGAGTAGATCCCGGCCTGATGGATACTCACCGCAGTCGATCGCATGCGACCAACGTGAAAGTCGGTAATCAACGCCAGCGCTGCGGGAATATAAAACGCCTCACTGATACCCATTAAGGCCCGAGTCCACACCAGTTGGTCGTACGTATGGACGAATCCCGTTGCAAAAGTCACCATCGACCAGACGAAGAGACTCACCACAATCACATGACGACGACTGTATCGGTCAGCCACGTAGCCGCCCAGGGGACTTAGAATCGCGTAAACCCATTTGAAGCTGGCCAGCACAAAGCCCCAGTGTTCTTTGTCGCTGATCGATGGAATATCGGTGACCATCGACTGCTTCATCGCCGCCAGCATTTGCCGGTCCAGATAATTCAGCAACGCCACGGGAAACAAGAGTGCCACAACAATCCAGGCATAATGACTGTAGGAAGGGCCGGACGATTTCGCTTGAGATGTCATCACAACTTCCAACCTGGATTGAAAGAAATACGGCCGCTGATAACGATCCGGCGGCGAGCTGTCTGCCTCTTCTAAGAAGACTGAAGTACCGAAGCCGGGGGCAAAAACACAAGCATTTCCACAGGGGAAAATGGCAGATTCTGAAAACGGTGTTGGGCAATGCGTCAGCTTCGGGATTTCACGAACCTCCGCGCTTTTGCTGCGGTGGCTCGGCCACTAGAGTACCGGGCGTCTCATCGGGCGGCTGTCCGAAACTGAAAGGAGATGCGGTGTCACGGGTCGATGAAATTTCCCGAATTGAAGAGCTCCGACGAGCGTTGTCCCGGGCTGATGCGTCGGCTTACCTTGTCGAAAGTCGTGTGATTCGGCGTGTCATTCGCGAACAATTCGGATTCGCCAAACTCTCGGCTTCGATTCCACATACCGAAAGCCAGGTCGTCGCCGCTGTGGATGTACGGCATCTGACGCATCCGGATGAACTTGGTCTGACGACTTTTTCAAACCTGCCGGACAGCTGCCTCCTCATCAGTCAGCCTGAAGAGGGGGAACTTGAGCACTGGCCGCTGCAGGAACTTCTGCAGCAAGTCTGGCGACGGCTGTTTCACGCTCAGGTCGATCGCGACCTGATGCTGAAGTGCCAGATGAGATTCAAGCGGGCGGATATTCAGGAGCGGATTGCAGAAATCGGTCAGGTGGAATTTGACGAAGCGCACTTCGTATTGCGCAGCGAACATCGATTGATCGACCCGGATTCCCGCATCGAAGCCTGGCGGGAGTTTGTGGCGCTCTACTGCGAACTGCAGCGATTTGAGCCGGATCTTCTGGCCGTCTGGTTTCCGTCTCTGGCGGGGCAGCCGCAACTTCAGCAGGCGTTGTCTCGCGACATCAACGTCGGCGAAATCTATACTCGCACAAAACTGTACGGTGCCACTGATCCGGATCTGACACCGCATGTCGTGCGGGACGAAGCGTCGCTGGTGAGCACGCGCCGCAACTGGACTCTCGGCACGGGAATCACGCCGTCTGACCGCGCGTACGTGCGTTTGCTGCGACGTCGTGATCGCAATCACGAACGCGGGAATACGGTGGCGGCGATCGTGAATGCGATCATGGCAGCCCAGCGCGCGACATCTTCCGACAAGCGGAATGCCGCGACTGAAAAAGCACGGAACGATGTTCAGTTCCTGACTGAACGTCTGCGGCGGGCGATTGAGTTTCGGGAAGAAGATACAGAACACTGGCATGCGTCGCTGTGGGAACTTGCCACGAACTCGGTGCATGGCTTCTGGAATTCAGAAAAGCGACTGCTCTACGATTTGCAGAAAGTGTGTCTCGATCATGAGCGCGTGACGTACAAGGTGGATCTTGTCAAGTGGATTGTGAGTCGCGGTCAGCGGCCTCTGCGCCGCCCGCTGAGGAATCTGCGCGAAGTGACGATGGCGAAGCATCTGGCCAGCGCGGCATCGCG
>JANOUN010000301.1:0-2169 GCA_031416875.1 Planctomycetota bacterium
GCGGGTGGGCCAGTGCCCATCGGGGCCTCATAAGCCTTGACCGTCGGGTGCGACTCCCGAACCCGCCATTTCTCAAACTGAAACAATCGGCCGAGTACGCAAACAGGAAAAGCGGCGAGGTCGAGATGCCAGCAAGGCCCGGCCGCCGACTGATCAGGGAGGAGGAAGGCTCGGGCCGCGGTAGTACAAGACGGCGGGTTCGATTCCCACCTCGGTCACTGTCAACACGATCCCGTGGTCCAACGGCGAAGACACCTGCCCGACATGCAGGCGACGATGGTTCAACTCCATCCGGGATCACTCGATGGTCTGTAGGTGTTTTGGCAGCACACGTTCGTGGTAAGGACGAGGATCTGGTTCAACTCCCGGACGGACCTCTGCAACTGGGCCTGACAGCCGATGGAGGCGACTGATCCTTGCAAGATCGGTGTGATGGGTTCGACTCCCACCGGCGTCTATTCACTGCCAACTGCCGGTTCGGACTACATCTTGTAAATGTGCCATCTGAACCAATCCCTCGTTGGTTGTGTCCACCTCAAACCTCAACTGCCTGTCGGGACTCCATCAGAGGCTGCGGGAAAAGGTGTATGCTATTTCTGGCAAATTGTTCACAATAGGAGCTTAGAGTTGCAGGTGCCCCGTCGATCGGAAAGGACTCCGATGTTGCTCCCATACCAAGCCGGTGAGTTTTCGTATGATGATCGAGTGCTGTTTGATCAGCTGGTCCCGTATGATCACTGGACTCGCAGGGCTGCTGCCCGCGTGGATTTTCTGGCGCTGCGGCAATCGATCGAGCCGTACTTCAGCAGCGAAGGGCGACCGGCTGTCGAGCCGATTTTGTGTTCTGGGTGAACGTGTTCGCATCGAATCGATTCGCACATCGACAGATTCGCAGGGGAATGAAGCTCGCCTGATCGCCCGCGTTGAACATCTGCGAGACATCCTCGAATGGGCGACAACGCTGTCGCCACCCGAGGATGCAGATGCGAGCCCAATGTGGCAAACGTTGCAGACAGCCATCGAAATCGCTCGAAAAGCGATGGCTGGCCAGGATGATCCACAAGCTCCCGGCAAGCTTCGCAGTACGGTGGATCAGGACGCTCGGCGAGGTCGACACGGAGAGTTTTACGACGGCTATTTCGTTGACGTTCTGATCGATGCTGACAGTGAATTGTTCACCGCCATTGATGTGCTGCCCGCCGACGGTAACGAATCGGCCGATGCGTTGACGCTGCTGGATCAGGAACAGTCGGCTCACGACAACACAGTCGAACAGATCTCGATTGACGGCGCAGGCTTCGATGGCCCGGTCATTCGTGAACTGGAATCGCGTGGCATCACGGCTTTCGTTCCTCCCAAGAACCGTCCAACGGTGGTCGGTTTACCACGCAGGATTTCGAGTTCAGTGAAGACGGTTCTCATGCGATATGTCCCGCTGGTGCCGAGTCTCGATATCGACAGCGAGATGAGGGACGTCACACGACTGCTTTCCGCTTTGCAAAAGCCACTTGTGAAACATGCCCGCTGATGAAGCAGTGTATCGCCGCGAACCAGAAACATGGCAGGACGGTGAGCCTCAATGACTACGAACCGGAATACGAAATGCTGCGACAACGTAAGCTGACCGATGAATACGCTGCCGTGAAGAAGGAGCATCCGAAGGTCGAACGTCGCCTCGGCGAACTTGTCAACCGCCACGGCGGTCGGCGAGCCCGCTATCGCGGGCTGGTTCGAGTGCAGGTTCAAAAGTTTATCGAGGGAACAATTCATAACGTGATGCGAATGATCCGCTTGCTGGACAAGGAAATCTGCTTTGCGCTCCAATAGGCCCTCGTCGGCTTCGTGCCGCGCACCTCAATCGCCGCCGCCATATCGCAACTCAATGGATCCTGAACGAAATTGTACTCACTACCAACAATGCTTAACCTATCCTCCCCACCACCTTTTCCCGCAGCCTCCATTGGACCCTGTGTCGGTAGTGCCCAGGTTTGATCACCTGGTGGAGTTTCCAAACCGACGGTCCACCGGCATGAAGCCGGACGAGGCCGAGCGGCAGACGATGGTTTTTGTACTAGTTCCCGAATCTGCGGTACACCGGCGTGAAGCCGGATGGGGCCGACCGGAAGCCTGGAGCGTTTTGTTTTTGGTTTGCATACCGTCGATCCGGTG
>JANOUN010000302.1:0-8523 GCA_031416875.1 Planctomycetota bacterium
CGCCCGGAACAGTTGCAACGCTTCGTCCACAGTTTCAGGAGTTGCCTTGACGTGTCGCTGGATGATCGGTTCGGCCAGGCGATTTGCCTTATTCATGAATACGTTGGCGAGCAATCGAAGTGCCGTTGGCTTTCGTGGATCATCATCACTGAGTTCCTGGGCGACTCCTTCGCGAAGTGACTGTGCCTCTTCCAGCCAGTGCCGTACGTCCTCATGCTGCGGACTGACCTGTTCCATCGCCACGAGCGTTCTGGCGAGATCCGCCTGGGAATCCAGATCGTGCGGATCATCCACCGTCAGTCCGCGCTGAATCGATTCCGCAAGTCGAAGCTCGGTGAATGCTGCGTTGGACTGCTCCGACTCCTGAAGGCTCCGTCCGTTAATAAAATGCAGAGTGGCAATTGCACGCTGATGGCTTTTGTCACGCGACGACACCGGCGCATACGTCAGTTCTTCCAGCCGTTCGCGACCTTCCTTCAACAATCGCACCCGGAGATCATTGAACGCTGGCTGTCGGAACACATCGTTCTGGTCAATCTTCAGATAAAGTTCATTGACGGCTCCCATTCCCACCAGCGCCTGTTGTTGCGCATCGAGCATGAACTTTACTGAGACCAGAAAACCGACCAGCAATGCCAGCACCAGGAAACCGGCGAGACTGGCGGTCTTCGGGTAACGCCTGCAGATCCGCCAGAAGTGTCCCAGCGGGCCAACGCGACGAGCGGACACCGGTCGGCCTTCGAGGAACGCCGTCAGGTCATCTGTCAGTTCCGCCGCCGATCCGTACCGCTGTTCGGGCTTCTTTGCCAGACACTTCAGGCAGACGTTCTGGATGTCCTTGGAGATCGAACGGTCACGGCGCTGCGGCGGAAGCGGGTCGAAGTTTTCCACCTTGTCGCTGAAGCTGGTGATATCTCCCTTGTACGCGATCGGAACTTCGCCCGCGAGCAGTTCATACAACATGCTGCCCAGCGAATAGATATCGGCCGACACGGTCACGCTGGCTGCATCACGAAACTGCTCGGGTGCCATGTAGCTCATGGTTCCCATCGCCGTGTCATCCTGCGTGAGCGCGGTGTCGGAATCGACCAGCTTCGCCAGGCCGAAGTCGGTGACCATCGGAAACTTTCCATCCTTCATCAGGATGTTTTCCGGCTTCAGGTCACGGTGAATGACGCCCCGACGGTGAGCATGATCGATGGCACTGGCAATATCCCGCATCAATTCGACCGCCCTTGGTACGGGCACCCAGGCGTCCCCCTTGATGAGATCCCGCAGGTTGCCGCCTTCAATCAGATCCATTTCGTAATACAACTGCCCTGCCGTATTGTGAATACTGTGGATCTGGACGATGTTTGGGTGCATCAGCCGCGCGGCGGCCTGGGCTTCGACCAGAAACCGCTGTTGATACAGCAGTTGTCGCTCTGGATTGCCGATCACTTTGTTCTGCTGAATCAACTTGACCGCGACAGTCCGGCCCAGCTCACGATTCAGAGCCTTCCAGACGACGCCCATCCCGCCACTTGCGATCGGTTCGATCAGATCAAACTGCTCGATTCCAGAAGTGTCACTGGCACTGCTTGAGCGCTGATCGTCAATCTGGAATCCACGAATCAAGGCTTCCTGTCTCGCCAGATCTGCGACCAGGAGCGGGCATGTTCGCAGGATGGGAAATCGCCGCACATACTGGTCGGTTGTTGGACGATCATGCGTGCCGCGATCGGAAACAGCCGCAACCGAATCGGCTGCGGCGGGTGAAACAGCATCCTGTGTCCATGCATGCTGGAGTTCAACATGCAGCAGCTCAAGCAACAGCATCACGTGCTCGACCGACAGATCGAGCGCGTCGGATCTGATGCCATGCTCTGCGAGATGCCGCGCGATATCGGCATCCCCGTCAAGCTGCAGGATGGCTGCGAAGCTGTCTGCGATCCTCCGAGATTTTTCTGAAAGACCTTTTCTGTTCTGATCGGGGACGAATCGCAGCGACTGCGGCGATTCGGCACCCATGTGCTCGGTCGCGTCATTTCTGACAGGTGCCAGTGTCGCCAGGAACGACGGATTACACTCCTCAACTTTCGCCCGACAGGAATCGCAGCCATCAACGTGGCGCGAGACTTCGGCGCCCTTGTCAGCCGGAAGTTGACCGGCGGCAAAAGCGTCAAGTGTTGGTTTGTCGGGACAGCATTGTAAATTCACGCGGGATCCCTATGGGCGAATGAACACAGTTCGCGGTTGCAGACGCCTGTCTGGTGTGACGATGGAGATGGCCAGCAGTTCACGGAAGTCTTTAGCGGTTAACGCGATCTGCTCATCGGCGATGAGTCCATGATCGGATCGAAGCCGGTCTTCAGCGATTGAGAGGGCACGGCCGCAAAGCAGATCCGCGACGTCGTCGGGCGAACAGTCGTATTGCGCCAGGTGCTGCACAATGCGGACTGCCGGGAAGAGCGCCGTCTGGATCCTTGCCAGCGTCAGATCGCCGGCAGAAATGGCTTTGCCGCTGCCAAACGCTCCGACGCGCGTTCTTTCCAGACGACTCATCAGTCCGCCGCAACCGAGCGCTTTGCCCAGGTCGCGAGCGATCGAACGAATGTACGTGCCGGAACCGCAAATGATTTCCAGTTCCAGGCGTGGCCATGCGTAACTCAGCAACCGGACGGAGTGGATCTCCACATTCTTCGCTGCCAGTTCGACCGCCTCACCGCGGCGCGCGAGGTCGTAGGCACGCTGGCCATCCACATGCACGGCTGAAAAGTCGGGTGGCACCTGTGATACGACGCCGGTCATTGACTGAAGTCGTGCGTTGATGATCTCCACCGTCGGCAGTTCGGCCGGCGTCGGCAGGTGCTCCACTTTTCCCGTGCTGTCGTCCGTGTCACTTGTCTGCCCGAGCACGAATTCTGCCACGTATGTCTTTGCCCCTTCCTGCAGCATCGTGATCAGCCGAGTCGCCGGACCGATCCCAATCAGCAGGACGCCGGTCGCCATTGGATCGAGTGTCCCTGCGTGTCCGCACTTTATCGGGCGAATCAACCGCTGAACTGTATTGACCACATCCCGCGACGTCACACCCGCTGGCTTATAGACGTTGAGTACACCAAAAAGTTGTTGACTGACCATGTCCTCAATTCCGTTGCCTGACTGGCTGAGTCGGGTGCGTTCGTACTTATTCCAACCCGAGATCAGAAAGGATGCTGCTCTGGATTTTTGCTGATCTGGCGGCATCCTTGAGTTTCATCACGACGAAAAACTTGTGATTCGCCACGGCTTGTTCAGTCGTGTTGAGTCTCACCGCGACGTCTTTATTCGCCCAGCCAAGCACGAAGATGAGTTCGGCACAATGCAGTCGTTCCCAGGCTCCATTGGCTTTAAAGTCCTGGATGAGATCCCTCAGGCAGGATTCGATCACAGTCGATTCGGCTTTGGCCTTTTCGCCGCTCCGCATCATGCTTGACGCTGCACGTCCTGGCCCCGTCAAATCCCGCGCGGCACCGTCTTTGGATTCTGACGTCAGCAAAGGCAGGACCGGACGACGACCGGAACGACGCATGAAATCGATGAGCTTGTGTGCGGCAATCGAGAACAGCCAGGATTCTAAAGGAGTCCGATCGTCATAGTTCGGCAGCGCCTTGAGAAATCCCAGAAACGATTCCTGCACGATATCTTCTGCCGCGGATCGATCCTGCAGTCGCGTCCGCGCAAACGCCAGCAGACGACCTTCATACTGATCGATGCACTGCTGCCAGGCATCTGCTTCACCGGCGCGGATGCGCTCTACCAATTGTCGGTCAGCTTCACTGGCTACCATTCTGGTTCCTCGTCCTGGACTCCGCTGCGAACCTGCTCCTTCGCCGTTCGCACGATTTTCTTTGCCAAGGCCTGCAATTGTTCGTTAACGCCGGCCAGCGAGAGACCTTTCAGAGTCTGGAGCGCGGCGGTGGGGCGTTTCGACTGCGTGAGCAGCAGTTGGGCCATGCGAATGCGAGCCCAGGAATTGTCATCCGGGTATTGATCGATATATTCCTGCAGCCAGATTTCGGCATCGTCAAACGCCTGAGCCTGCAGCAAACCCATCGCCAGCGTTCTCATCCGAGCTTGATCGGGGCGGATATGTGTCTCATGTAGTCGCATCGTCATCAGGTTTTCCGCAGAGGTGAGCACATCTCCACTGTCAATCAACGCATTCACCTGTTTCATCGCGCTGGTGGCTTTCCGGGCACGCGTCGCGGTCGTAGTTTCGCTGACATCTTCTTCAATTCCTGTCGGGAGCGGCAGTTCGCCGTAGGTCTTGCCGGTGGGAGAATGCCCTCCGATGGCCCAGTCCTTTTCTGCAAAACGACCATAGTTGCCACTCAGGACCGAGAACAGGTCCCATTTTTCACAATCGACCCATCCCTTTTTGAGGAACACGACACCGACCGCGAAGCCAATCACGCAGCCGACCATGTGCAGACCGGACGATCCCATTTCAAACTGCGACAGCAGCAGTTCCAGGATATTGAGTGCCAGATACCACAACGAATAGACCATGATGGTGACGTCAAACGATACCGCACGATAAAACAGGAAACCAATGATGTGCATTTCATTTTTCGGAGCCCACACGAGACTGATCGCCATGAGTGAAAAGATGACTCCGGAAGCCCCCAGGCAACGACCTTTGGCCAAATTCAGTAAATGCCGGGCCACATACCCGTCAATATCGTCACCTGCCGCGAGCTTCATTCCCGGCGGAAGTTCGGACTCGTCGATGCTGTCAGCGATCTGAGCCTTGAGCTCTTCCAATGTCTCAACACCGAATTCCGACCGCAGCACATACGCATCAGTGCGATGCAATGTCAGCAAATCCACGCCCGCGCCCCAGGCGGCGGCCATGCCAAGGTACAGCGGAAGAAACACGCGCCAGCCAAGCTTGCCTTCGACGACCAGGCCGAACCCCCACAGAAAGAACATATTGCCGATCAGATGCATAAAACCGCCATGAGCAAACGCAGCGGGAATCCACTCCAGCGGATTTAATCCGTCGCCGTACTGCAACAGCCACGGTTCCAGCAGCCTGTCATTCAGCGCGAAACCAGTCGCGGCAAAGCAAATGACGTTCACCACAATCAGGCCGATCGTGGCATAGGGGAAGTGATACAGCGGTGCGTCGGTATTGATGGGAATCAGCGGCATGGATCACACAGACACGGGCCAGCAGTCGGAAAACACAGTCGATCACTTGCCAGTGTAAACAACCCGCCGCCCGGATTGAAGCAGAGTGAAGGAATGAGATCGCGTGAGGTGCAGTCGCGGATTCCGGCAAGCCGGCGTTCCATACTCCACGCGGTGATGCGTGAGAGAATTGGCGAGCGGCATGCGTCAGCTTTCTGACCGCGTGCAGTTTAACCGCGTGGGCAACGCCCCGCGCTTCGTATTTCAATTCTCAAATCTCAAATACGAAATTTCAAATAGAACAATCGCGGCCCGCCGGGCACGCGGTTAAACGAGCCCAACATGAGGCCGCCGCAACGAGTCGAATTCTTCGCGAGATAACCTGCTCGGACGTCACGGACGATCGTCGAAGATTGTGACGGACTCAGAAACGATCAGCGGTTCGGTCATCTGCTCGTACTTCAACGACGCTCGAACGAGGGCGTTCTGTGCCGGTCGTTCGCCCTGCAGCTTGAGTTCAAACGTCATCTTCTCACTCGGCTGAATTTCTTCCACAATGGCATAGCGAACGGAATTGCCCGTGCGTCGAGCCGGGATCGTGCGCGTTCCGGCGGCCTTCACGGTAATTTCGTCCGGGACGTCGATGACCATTTCGACTTTGCGAGCCACTGCCGTGCCGCGGTTTTCAATCGTGATCGTAAAGCCGAATGTTTCGCCAATTGCAACCGGTGCATCCTGACGGCTGATATCCGCCGTCATGTTTTCATAATCTTCGACGGTCACCACTGTGTTTTCGGTTGCCTGCGAACGGAATCCTGCGCTCTCCACGACTTCGACAACTGTCTGTCGCTGTCCTGCGGATTCCGCTTCCAGTTCGACTTCCAGCACGATCTGCTTACCGGGAGCCAGACTGGCAAGTGCCCAGCGAATGCGGCCTGTTTGCGGATTGTACTCGCCCCCGTTGTCGGCCGAGATAAACCGCATGCCTTCAGGAACCTCTTCGGTTACGATGGCATTGGTCGCTTCGAAATTCGATTCATTGGCGATGATGTTCTGAAACTTTGCCGTACGACCGACAAATCGTCGTTCAGGTCCCAGTCTCTGAATGGTCAACTGCGAACCGACGATGTCGATGTCGTTCGTCGCCTTATCGGCAGAGATACCGGATGCTGTCACTTCGGACACGGTACGGATTCTGCCCGGTTCCGCAGCCACGACGGTCAGATCAATTTCTTCCCGATCACCGGCCGCGAGGTTCTCAATTTCATACTCGAGATCACCGCCCTCGGAGTGCTTCAAGCCGGGAGGCAGCACGCTTCTCAGAATCACATTGCTCGCATCGCCGGAACCGTTGTTGCTGATCACATAGTGCAACTGCACTTCGTCACCGACTTTCACTTCATTCGGGCCGGTCACTTCGAGCGTCAGCTTAGGGGCCGTGATGACAGTGGCAGACTTCACCTGAGCCTTAAATCGAACTGTGGCAACGCCGTCCAGAGTACCTTCACCCGTCGGTGTGATGCGAACGAGGATGTCCTGTTTGGCATGGGGAGCAAGCTCGCGGATCGTCCAGTTGAGTTTACCGCTGACACGATCAAAGTCGGCTGTCGGTTTCGAGTTTTCGAGCCGCGCACCGTTTCCAAGTTCGTCGTCCACAATCACATCATAAGCCGTCGAATCACCCTCATTGGAAACGACAATCGTATATTCGTGGGACACGCCCACAGTCGCTGTGTCCGGGGCGCGTTTCTGAATGCTTAACTGTGGACGCATCGTTTCGGACATGCTGCGGTCAGCAGTATCTCCCGCTGTGCCGGAACCGCTTCGTGGGCGGTCCGGAGTCGTGCGCGACGGGTGATCGCTGATGGCGGGCAAATTCGTGGAATCGTCAGGTTCGTCACGACGGTTGGGTTCTGAATCGAACATTTCACCATCACTCAGGTCAGGGACTGAGTTGCGATCCGGGTAACTCGGTTCGGGAAAATCGGATTCTGAAGGACTCCGTGGTGTTGAACGCGGGTCGGGCTCCGGCGTGGATCGCGGTAATGTACGTGGTGGTGGTGGTGTGCGTGGTGGTGGTGTGCGTGGTGGTGTGCGTGGATCATCAACAGACGGTATCGGATCCAGTTCAAACACCGGCAGCGGCTCAGGATCAGTGACTGGCGCTGATCTGCCATCGCCCACCGGAGGTGTTGGCACAGGTTCATCGCCCTTAAAAAATGGCGTGCCTTCATCAAGGCTGGCAGGTGCCGGCATTGGACCGGGAGTATTCCGATTGCGATCAGGGGGCAGGGAATCTCCAGGCGGGATGGCTGGTGTCGCCGGTTCCGGAGTTACGTCGAGATTCGGCTGAGGATCGGCTTCAAAACCTGGAGTTTTCATAAGCGGCTCGTCGGCCGCTGGAATGCCGCCGGGTGCCGCAGGATTTGATGGACGTTCGATCTCCGGAACGGCATCCGGCATGAAGAGGTCGGGAATATCCTGGTCGATCTGCGCTGTTGTGACTTCCGAACGAACGGCGGCGTTGCTTGCGGCAGCCGTGCGATCGGCACCAACGGTTTGAGTTGATGCAGGAGTCACGATCTTGTCTGGTGTCGGTGCAGCGACAGAAGCAGCCTTTGACAGGGTTGCCGGCGCTGCCTTTTCCTGGCGACCGCTGCCGTTGAAGAACTGCGTTGACGACGTACCTTGCGGTTTCGTGACCGCAGCTGGTTTCGTTGCCATGGCTGGTTTTGTCAGCGCGGCGGGAACAGAGTCACCGGAAAAGCTCGCAGGCTGAATCGTTGCGGCCGGCTCAGTCGCCTCAGTGGCCAGTGCGGGGTTCGGATCATTGCCTGCATCGAAGGAACGATCGAACGGATTGTCGTCATCGGCCAGACTGTCCTTCAGAACCGTGCGATTGACCGGAGTCATCTCAGCAGGATTCGGTTCATCAGCCGGTGGGACGGGGGCACCCGTGTCCTCGGGTGCATTCGGTTCATTCAAGGCAAACTGGGGTTCATCCAGAGCTTCGGAACCCGCCAGCATCCGATCAAAATCGACCGTCGCATCCGGAATGACATCCGTATCAGCGGAAGGAAGTGTGCCGCTGGCTTTGGCCACTTCGGCGGCTTTTGCCACTTCGGCCGCATGGGATGCGTGAGAAGGCACCGGCAGGCGATTCTGGACCTCCAGAACCACGAGGGTTCCAATGCCGATAATGCCTGCGGCTGTCAGTAATTTCCACATAGAACTTTGCATGGGAATCCCTTCCCGCGCCAAAAAAATCGGTCGTCAACTCCGCCTCCTGCGGAGAGATCACGTGGCGCTTCGGCGGAACAAGTAGCAGATTCTGCCGATCGGTGGAAGACGACTTTTTCAGGATGC
>JANOUN010000303.1:0-8845 GCA_031416875.1 Planctomycetota bacterium
GTTCCGGCAGGTGTCTGGCCAATGCCGGAACTGCGCTGCGCTTGGTCCGGCCTACAGACTCAACCCGGATTCTTAATCCTGTCGTCGCACCGGGACTTCAACCCCTTAGTCTGCAGGCTGATTCAGAACGGAGCAGATTCATCGGCGGGGCCGAAGTCGGCTTCGTCATTTGCCGTTGCCGTTGCTCCTTCGCCCGCCTTAAGCAGTTCATAATCCGTGGCTTCTGCGCTGAGGAAGAACTTCACTTCGCTCTGTTCATCACGTTGCCATTTGCGGCCGGTCAGTCGGTAACTGACCTTGATGGTGTCGCCTACGTGCAGATTGTCCACCATGTCGCAGCTGTCTGCGATGAACTCAAGTGGCAGGTAATTGGTGAAACGTCCGGTCACCTGTTCCAGCACGACCGTGCGTTTGCGAAACCCCTTCTGGCCGAAACTTTTCGTCGGTTCGATCAGATGAACCTGCCCCGTCACAGTTGCTTCACTCATTGCATTTGTCTTTCCACGTCCTCTTAGTGATTATTTCGCATCCGAGTTTTCTGTTTTCGCTTTTGCGTCCGGAGACGCTTCGTCTTTCACAATACTCGCCTTTTTGATGAAGTCGAGCTTCGGGAAGTTCCTGTTCAGATATGCGTTGCCATTTTCCTGAACGAGACTCTGATCCGGCTGTTCACGATACTGAGCGTTGATCGCATCGACAACGTCCATGCCGTCCACGACCTGCCCGAATGGCGCGAATCCGTCAGCATCCAAACGGGAGTTGTCTGCATAGTTGATGAACACCTGACTGGTACGTGAGTCTCTTTGAGAACTCTTCGCATACGTAATGAAACCCCGTTTGTTGGATTTGATCACTCGGTCGTCTTTGATGTTCACTTTAACCCAGTTCTTCTGGACTTCCGGATCACCGTTGATGCCCCATTGCACCATAAAATCCGGCAGGACGCGGAAGAATCGACAATCGTCGTAGAACCCGGTCTCCACCAGCTTGTGAAACCGATCAGCACCATTCGGAGCCCATTCACGGTGAACTTCGACCGTGAAATTTCCTTTCGACGTTTCGAACAGCACTTTATATATCTCCGGTGCCTGATCCGCCGCCGCGGGTTCATCCGCCATCAAACGAATTCCGGACGACACAACCAAACTCAACACGAGCAGCATACGAGCAACAGTCTTCACAAAAACCTCCATTGTTTAAAGTCAAAAGCGAACGCCGGAATTCTAGCGTTTAACAATGCGATGTATACGCTGGGCGCCAACCTGCTGCAGCAGATTTTCATGGGAACTCGAGTGAACGGCAGAACGCTCCAGGATTGTTGATTGAGTAAATCCAGGCAGGGTGTGTGCTGTGATAGCGAAACACACCAGTTTCCAGCGCTTTCCCCAGTGGTGCGTTGCGCTCCGCTTCACGCACCCTACAATGAAATCGACAACCCGCGAGCGAAAATCCGCACATTAATTCCACACCGTTCGGCGCTACGGCTGAGGGGCACAATCGACCAGGCGAAAGGAGGCACGCAGCACGCCGTCGGCGGATTCGATTCGAATCAGGCGAATCCTCGGAGAACCAGGCAGCAATGTCGGAACATCGAATTCTTTGGGAAGAGTGGCGGCAGGTATCTGTTTCAACAGAGACTGCGTCGCGTCCTTCACGACCGACATCCACGCTGTGCCGGACTCCACAGTTGTCACCTGTGTTTCATCAGTGGCGAAGTCAGGAGCTTTCTCCGCTGGCTCAAAACCATCCAGCGGTTCGAATGTCATTTCCGGTGGAATCCGAAGTTCGAGATTCGCAGGGGTCGGTGCGGGCTGTTGAACATCCGCAACCGGGATCGAATCCTCAGCATCACCAACATCGACCTGATGCAACGCCACAGCCCACTGATCGTTGGAAACACCACGCCCCCGCATTCTCCATGTCGTCTTCATCCAGCCGCTCGGTGCTGCGTCTTTGGGGAGAATCTGAAATGAGGTTTCGATGCACACATCGCCGCGATCAAAGCGGATGGCAATCGGTCGTACCATTGCAAGCTGAATTGAAAACGCCGTCGGTTCTGCCGACGAGTTCCGTTCCACTTCCTGAATCAACTGCAATAATGATGCGATCGACCATTTTTCATCCCCCGATTTATTCCAGGCCTTTGATGCTTTTTCCACCTGAGTATCCGTCAGCACCAGGCCACCGGGGACGTACTGTTCGAGCAACGCGGTTGCGACCGAATCGGAGATTGCGAACGCAATTTCTTCCCCGTCTGCAAGTTGCGGCACATTGATCGGCAGCGAACTGAATAATCCATTTTCAGCAACGCCGGGATTCTGCGGAATTGCAGCGACGGAAAGCGATGTCTCCGACGACCGGGCAACCCAACTCATTGGTGTTGTCCGGAGAGTCGATCCGACCTGCTCCCGAAGACCGGCCAGCTGTCGCCCCAATTGAGCGAACTCTTCATCGACGATGCGATCAACCTTGGGCAGCACCGTGCGAGTGACGTCTTCCGCGACAGCCTGATTGATCTCGGCCTGCCGACGTGTCACCTCTTCCCATGCCATGCGATCCGACAGTGGGCGCAGCAGCGGCATTGCTGCCCCGATGGCGCTCACCACGCGTTGTGGTGCCTGAGACGCCTTGATCGTGCCATATCCCGGCTGTGTGAGAAATGTCGTACCATTGAACCAAAAGGCCTTGGTGATCTCAAAATGGTGTTGCCCCGTGCTGTCGATCATGGCCTGAGGATTAATCCCGGTCGTCTGACTGCTGACGTCGCCGACACTCACCACATCAAAACGCACACTTCCCGCATTGGGAAGAATGCAGAGTCGGGTTTCTGTGGTTGTTATTTGCTGTCCCCGAACATCGCTGTTCAAGATATTCGTAGCGACTGGCTCCTGGTCAGTTCGAGTCCGCACAAGTCGTTGCTCAAGCGTCGCATTCCGAATCGTGATTCCAAACAGCAATTCGTCAGGCCGCTGCGCGGTGACTTGAGGCACCATCAGCAGCATGCTCAACACACTCCACACCGTTGTTAGTCTTTTGTTGAGCATGTTTTTGCCGAATTCCGCTCGATACGACTGCTGTCTCGGGATTCTACAGTGGGGATTTTGACAAGTGGCATAGAATTATTCGCATTCGGCGACGAGATTTCTACTTTTCATTGAGAATTCGCCGTCCATGACTGTTTTCGGCGGGATTTGGGCGGGGACTGGTTCTGCCGGGGTTGAAGTCCGCTCAGCGTTTGCTGTAGTACGCGCATACGCATACGTTACGTGTATACAACCTGCCAGAATTTCGGATTCGCCACAGCGGCAATCTGGGCAGGTGCCGGGAATTGTTGAATTGGAACTCCAGGACTTCGGATCATTCGCATGCAGCGCATTTTCATCTCAGGAATCGGCGTCGTCAGTTGTCTTGGAAACGACCGCCGCACGTTCTGGAAAAATCTAACGTCCGCACAATGTGGCATCGACCGCCTGACGGAACACGACATCCGCGAGATGGAAGTCGTGATCGGCGGCGAAGTGCGGAACCTGGACGCCGGTCGCATCAACGTCAACGATCTTGTCTCAACTCGCAAAATGGATCGCGCCAGCCAGTTCGCTGTCCATGCGGCTCATGAAGCGCTGGAAGATGCCGGATTGCCAACCAGGGACATCGGCGAAAACGCGGCCGTAATTCTCGGCGCTGGTCTGGCGGGGCTGGAGACTTACGAAACGCAGATGGAGAAACTGCTCACCAAAGGGCCGTCGCGCGTCAGTCCATTTACGATTCCCATGCTGATGCCGAACGCGCCTCCGAGCAATATCAGTCTGGCTTTCGGCGTGCGGGGAACATGCTACACAACCAGCAGCGCGTGTTCATCTTCCGGACATGCCATGATCGACGCCATGGAGTATCTGCGCCGCGGCGATGCCGACTTTGTGATCACCGGCGGAACTGAGGCGTCATTGACGCGACTGGGCCTTTCGTCATTCGTCAACATGAAGGCGATGAACAAGTCGATGAATGACCGACCAAAAGAATCCATGCGTCCCTTTGATGCCGATCGCGGCGGTTTCATCATGGCCGAAGGCGCATCGGTCCTGATCTTTGAAACCGAAGACCACCTGCGGCGACGCGGGGGCAAAGCATGGGGTGAAGTCCTTTCCGGTCGATCGACCACAGATGCATTTCACCTGGTCCAGCCTGATCCGGATGGACGTCAGGCGATTAAAGCCATCAATTCGGCTCTGCAGAAAGCCGGGCTGAGTCCTGCCGCGATTGCAGACGATGTGTACGTCAACGCACACGGCACGAGTACCGTCTATAATGATTCGATGGAAACGGTGGCGTTGAAATCTGTCTTTGGAAGTGCCGCGCGACGGCTGCATATCAGTTCGACAAAAAGCATGCTGGGACACATGATCGGTGCTGCCTGCGCCATTGAAATGTCCGCCTGCGTTCTGGCGTTGACGACAGGGATTCTGCCTCCCACAATCAATTACACGACTCCTGACCCAGCCTGTGATCTGAACTATATTCCAAACACAGCCATTCAGAAGCAGGTCAAATACGCGATCAATAACAGTTTTGGATTTGGCGGTCACAACGTATCACTGGTGGTTGCCCGAATTGACGATCCGACGCTGCAGCGAATTCCGGAAAAGACTTGATTCACCGGCCCCGAGCGGGGTGTTGATTCAAAGTGGGATAAGCTTCCAGCTTGTCATTGCAGTTAAGAAAACGTGGAGTCTTCTCCAATCGACGCCGGGGTGGAAGCCTGGCCCACATGGAATCCAGGCGAACTCAGAAAAACGCTGCCGCCGTACCGGTGATGGATAAAGCACGATGGATTGGCGATCTCCTCTCTTCTGGATACTCTGTGCCACAGTGCTGATCGTGGCCAGTGCAGCGCTTCGCGGCGCGATGTGCCCGGCCGGATGGCGTGCGTGGGTGTGCTACCAGATGGCCGTTGTCCACCGGATATTCTTTGCCCGCTGTCAGGCGGCGAGCAAGTGTCCGTTTCCGGAATCCGGACCGGCAATCATCGTCGCCAATCATACCAGTCCGGTTGATCCGATTTTGATCTGGCATCGTCATTTCGCTCAGTTTCGAAAGCCCCGTCTGCGGGTGATCGGCTTTATGATGGCAAAGGAATTCTACCAGCGGCGAGGCATTGTGAACTGGGTCTGCCGGGCGATGGAAAGTATCCCCGTTGCACGCAGCGGTCTGGATATGGGCCCGATTCGCGAAGCATTGAAGCGGCTGGAGTGCGGTCACCTGCTGGGACTGTTTCCCGAAGGCCGCCTGAATGTGGAGAGTCCGGATGAACGACTGCTGCCCGGCGGAACCGGTGTTGCCTGGCTGGCAATCAAATCGAAGGCTCCTGTCATCCCCGTCTTCATACATCACGCTCCGCGCGGCAAGACGATGCTCGGCAGCTTTTTTCTCAGAACACACGCGACGTTGACGTACGGAAAACCGATTGACCTGTCTGCATGGTACGATAAGAAACCCGGGCACGAAGAGCTGGCTGAGGTCACGGACCTCATCATGAAGTCGCTGTCCGACCTTGGCGGCATCGGTTTCACACCGATCGCCGCACAATGCGAAACGGGGCATGCGTGAGTGGACTCCTCGCTCGACTCTTGCAGCCTGACAGTAGTTCTCGACAACCCGGGCAATCTCAGCGGTTTCGAGCGATTCGACCAGACTATGAGCGGTCCCGCGACCGCACAAGCACGACGACGGATCTCGCGGACACGGCATACTGAGGTTCGGAAATGTTGGGTTGTGCGGCGGCTTCACAGAAGTCGTGCGGAGAAGGCAGCGACGTATCCACGACGCGTTTCCATTCACCAGCGATGCCTTCGTAGATTCCGAACTCGACCGCATCTGTACCGGAGTTGAGCATCACGTAAATGTCGTCATCCCCGACGGATTGCCCATGGAGGCACCACGCCAGCGTACGCGATTCGCTGCTCATATCGACCTCGCGGTTGGGGCCGTACCAGTGGATATCCTCCCTCCAGAAACGCGATCGGCTCAGCGACGGACGAGATTTGCGGAACGCAATCATTCGGCTCACAAAGCGAAAGATGTCCCGGTGCCGTGGCAGACGATTCCAGTCCAGCCAGGTGGTTTCGTTGTCCTGGTTGAATGGATTGCTGTTGCCCTGTTGTGACTGCATGAATTCGTCGCCCATGCGAAACATCGGCGTGCCATTGGACAGCATCAGCAGGCTGAAGTAGTTCCTGACCTGTCGTCGACGCAGGTTCAGCACATCCTCCGGCAGATGATCATCGCCTTCCCAGTCACAGTTCCAGCTGAAATCATCAGCGCCATCGGTGTTGTTCTGACCGTTTGCCCAGTTGCGTCTGGCGTTATAGGACACCAGATCGTACAGGGTGAACCCGTCATGCGAGGCGATGTAGTTGATACTCTGCAGTGGCCTCAGCGCGTTCTGCGGTTCATCGGGAAAGAGATCAGAGCTGCCGTAAACACGAGTCATCAGATCCGTCACCATGTCCGCATCGCCTCGCACGAATCGCTGCAGTGTGTCACGGTATCTGGCGTTCCATTGCATCCACAGGGTTCCGGGAAAGCTGTGCCCAAGCTGGTAAGCCCCGCCCGCATCCCAGGGTTCCGCAATCATGCGGATATTCCGCAACACCGGGTCGGCGGCGATCTGAGAAAACACCGGGGGATCGTGGGTATTAATGGATCCGTCTGAACGGCGAGTGAAAACGGAGGCCAGATCAAATCGGAATCCATCGACGCCCATTTCAGTCACCCAGTACCTCAGGCTGTCAACAATGAGTTGTCGAACGGCAGGATTGGCCGAGTGCAGCGTGTTGCCGGTGCCGCTGTAGTTTGCGTACGGATGCTGGGGATTGTCCGTCAGAATGTAATACGTACTGTTGTCGATACCTTTCATTCCATATGTTGGTCCCAGATGATCGCCTTCGCAGGTATGGTTGTAGACGACGTCCAGAATGACTTCAATTCCGGCCGCATGAAGCGAATCCACCATCCGGCGAAATTCACTTTGCTGAGCGCAGCTGGCGGAGTCGGCTGAGTAAGCATGATGCGGCGCGAAGAAACTGAGCGGCATATAGCCCCAATAGTCTCCGGCACCGGGATCGAACTGAAACACGGGCATCAATTCAACGGCCGTTACTCCCAACTCCAAAAGGTGCGGAATCTTTTCGATCACACCCGCGAACGTTCCTTGTTTCTGTTCAGAAACACACGAACTGGAGTGGCGGGTGAACCCTCGTATGTGCATTTCGTAAATGATGAGGTCCGAGCCGTGCCGAATCAGGCCGCCCGGCTCAGCCGCGCCGCCACATCGGAATGAATCGAGCACGGCGAGTGGAGCCTTCCCCATATTTGATCCGGGACGGCGGGCCGCCTCACGATCGAACGCTGGCGGAAAATAGACGGCTCTGGCGTAAGGATCGAGCAGGACTTTTTCGGCATCGAATTTATGCCGATCGAACCCGCCCGCCGGTGCCGGTCCGTCGATTTGCCATGCGTAGTATTTCGCCGTCGGACAGAATGAACACGCAACACGGCAGTGCCAAACGGCCCCCGATTTGTTCTTTACGGGATCGAGTTTGAGCGAGTACGCTGGTCTTGCCAGATCGTCATTGAACAACAGCAAAGTGATCCAGGTTGCGTGCCGGGAGTAGATCGCTGCATTCCATGCGTTTTGAGTCCCGATCCAGTTGACTCCT
This sequence comes from Planctomycetota bacterium, assembly GCA_031416875.1. Lineage (GTDB taxonomy): Bacteria > Planctomycetota > Planctomycetia > Planctomycetales > Planctomycetaceae > SXXK01. The sequence goes on from JANOUN010000303.1 coordinate 7,716, forward strand.
AAGGGAATTGGCGTTCCTTCGATTTCTTCCCAGGCTGGAATAATGCGACCCGCGTCGGACACGCCCAGAGTTGCGGGATCGGGCGACGCTTGGCTGTCAGGATACGAGTCCAATGGCGATGCAGTCATTTTTAGATACGACTCACTTTACAGCCCTGCCTTCGAGGCGACTCGCAGAATGCGAGAAATGGCTTTCGAGACTCGTCACGAGTTTACTTCCGACGGGACCTGGAATCTATCGTACAATGCAGCGTCCCATACAGAAAATCCCGGCGTCAGGTGTTCCCGCAGACGTTGACAAAACGGTTGAACGACAAATGAAGTGCGCGTCCAATTTTGGTTGACGTGATTGCGATTTATCCTGAAAGGATGTCAGAGATTAGCCGATGGTCGCCGACAGGCGCACCACCGGGCAATCAACCCAGGATACACGCATCCTGAAGGGATGCCAGAAACTCCGAATCTGGCACCCTGTTCAGGATGCGGACGAAATTTCGTATACGAACCGGTGGTGGCGCTTCACTGACCACCGGCTAATCTCTCAAACCGCTTCGCGGTGAATCACAAAAAGCACCGCGCACACGAACGACAGCCAAAGTATGGCGTCAGTCGGACTCGCGCGCACGATTTGTCGAGGTTTCGACAAAGTGCTGTGTCCCCCGTTGGTCCGCACCCCGTTGGTCCGCAGCACTGACGGTGAGCGTGTAAGTCGCCTGAGCACTGGCGATGCTGGCGTCATGGGTGGCGGTGAACGCCGTAATGTTCGTATCGTAGGTGGCATCCGCGACCGCCAGAGCCGCATCAAACACAGAATTCGCCGCAGTCGTCGCACTTTGGACAGCGGGGTTGTTTGCCAAAGTCGCCGCATCAAACTCGGACGCAGGGTTTGCCGCGAGTGCCGCATCACGCACACTCGCGGCGCTGGCGAGGGCCGCGTTGTAGATTCCGGTTGAACCGGTGGCACTCGTGTTCGTGCTCAGCTGATACGCTGTCCATGCGGCATCTTCCGCCGTGAGCGCCGTATTGAATGTGCCTGAAAGCTGAGTAGCGCCTGTTGTGAGCGACTGCTGATTGGCGGCGGCACTTGCGGTCGCCGTTTGATTCACCTGCGTCATGCTGGTGTTGAAACTG
>JANOUN010000304.1:0-1994 GCA_031416875.1 Planctomycetota bacterium
GAGCCGTATGACGTAGTTCGTCAAGTACGGATCTGTGCGGGGGGCGGCTGGAAACAGCCGTCCCTACCGCGATGCATTATGCTTGACGGTTTGGCTTGAGTCGGTAATATGAGCGGGAGACTGAGTTTTGGGATTCGTTGATTTGCTGTGGAAAGGTGGCCGGTCATGGCACGGTTGGCGCGTGTGGAAGTGTTTGCGGCGGATGAAATCGCGATTGTGCATGTCATGAATCGCACGGTTCGTCGCTGTTTTCTGCTGGGGGATGATCCATTCAGCGGGAAAAACTTTGACCACCGTAAGGTGTGGCTCGATGAGCAGTTGATTCATCAGGCGCGCCACTTCGGCATTGATTTGCTGTGTCAGGCGATTCTCAGCAACCATTTCCATCTGATCCTGAGGTCGCGACCGGATGTTGTGGCGGAATGGGATGATTCTGAAGTCGCCCGGCGATGGCTGATGCTTTGTCCTGAACGCCGCGACAAACACGGCAGGCCCGAAGAACCGTCGGAGTTCGAACTCAACCACATTCGCAAGGACAAGACGAAGTTGAAAGTGATCCGCAGTCGGCTGAGCGATCTCTCCTGGTGGATGCGGTTGCTGAGTCAGAACATCGCTCAGCGGGCCAATAAGGAGGACGGCGAACTCGGAAAATTCTGGCAGGCGCGTTACCGGGCAGTTCGATTGCTGGACGAAACGGCGATTCTGGCGTGTGCGGCGTATGTGGATTTGAATCCTATTCGAGCGGCGTTGGCGGAGACGATTGAAGATAGCGATTTTACGTCGGCTCAGAAGCGATGTTGCGACATGCGGGGGAAGTTTTCAGCTGGCAGTGTTCAGTGTTCAATTGATGCAGACACGACCGATGAGGACGCTGGCGATGTTCTGATTTCGAACGGTCGCGTAGTTCCGCTGGGAGACCAGCCACGACAGGAGTCCCGCGTCGGAGACACGGGCTACAATGGTGGCCGTCATCTGGCTCCGGTGGAACTGCGGGGCGGATCGAGTATGACAGGACCGTGTGTTCACAAACAAGGCGCTCGTTGCAGCAACAAGGGATTCCTGCCGATATCGACGGCGGATTACCTGATCCTGCTCGACTGGACGGCGCGCCAGACTCGTGCGGGCAAGCGAGGTTCGACACCGAAGCAGTTTGCTCCATTGTTTGATGGACTTGGGATCACGCCGGAGATCTGGTGTCGTCTCGTGAAAGATTTCGGCAAACTGTTCAGCGTGGTCGCCGGTCAGCCTCAGCGAATCGACGAGCATCGCTCGAAGTGCAGTTCTCGCCGGTATCGCACTCGCCAGGAAACCCGCGAGTTGCTGGCGACGGTGTAGCCCAACCAGCCTGGCGTCCTTCATTCCTTCAGGAAGTGCGGTTCACTGTTGCGCTGGTCCGGCATGATTCACCGTCGTGATCATTCGGAATCCACCAGGATGGTATTTCGCACCCATTCGTGGCATTTCAGGCACTTCATTGTGACATTCACCCAAGCCATTGATGTGCCGTTCATGTCATTGTCTTCAGCTTCCTTCTGCAGTTCTTCGACGGCATGTACAAATTCCGTGCTGTACCGACGATACATGATGTCATTGGAGACTCGCCATTTTTCTTCGCTACTCATCTTCATCAGGGTCTCTGAACCTTCAGACACCATTTGCAGATCTTCGGTACAAAGCCCTTCCAGAATCGAATTGGACGCATGCAGCTTTTGACGCATGAATTTTTTAAGCACCGGGTCCGGGGCGTCCTTCTTGTCTGCAGAACCCTCGTCTTTTGTTGGGGGTGCCTTGACGACATTCTTCTCATCCTGGCTGGCAGACGACCTGTTGAACCCCAGGGACTGAGAAAACACCAGGACAAGCACTGTCGCCACAGCCACGCCAACAGACGACGACATCTTCGCAGTTCGACTGATTGATCTCATAAGTTTTGCCCTTGGAATGTGAGATGAAAACACGTAGCAAGATTGTCACCGGATCGCTCTGTCGCAAAC
>JANOUN010000305.1:0-2514 GCA_031416875.1 Planctomycetota bacterium
GACGCACGTCTTGATCAAACCGCACTCGCTGCTGCGCCTGCGCGGACTGCGGAATCCGTGCTGCTGCGATCGCGAGCAAGAGCAGGATTACGGGAAGCTGGAATTTCATGTCGCTGATTCCGGTGGGAGTGATCGAAGCCCGGTGATTGTATGAAGTGATGCTCGTGGCCGCCATCCGTGCCGAACTCAAACTGGCGTTCATTTGGGGCCGCCGCTGATCGGCGGCTGAAATGTGGCGTTTCAGCATCCGCTGTACCGACAATGCTCTGAACATCCGGGGTGGAAGGCTTTTCGGGTGTCCCCAGCCGAGTTGCAGGTCGGTCTCCGTTCACCTGACGCTCCACTTTGGGTCGCCGGAGCTGGCGGGCGATACCGCAGTCATTCAAGCCGTTTCAATTGCGGCGACCTGCTGCAGGCCCAATTCCTGTACCGCCTGTTCGCGAATGCGGAACTTCTGGATCTTTCCGGTGACGGTCGTGGGGAAACTCGACACGAATTGAATGTAGCGCGGGGTTTTACAATGAGCCAGTCCCGCGCGGCAGTATGCGCGAATCTCTTCATCTGTGGCGGTCTTGCCTGCACGCAGCTTGATCCACGCCAGGACTTCCTCACCGTATTTGGCGTCGGGCACGCCGACAATCTGGACTTCCTCGACTGCGGGATGGCGATAAAGGTACTCTTCGATCTCACGCGGATAGATGTTTTCTCCGCCACGGATGATCATATCCTTCAGTCGGCCGGTGATACGAAAACAGCCGCTTGCTTCGCGCAGGCCCAGGTCGCCGGTGTGCAGCCATCCGTCCTCATCAATTGCCTCGCGGGTCCGTTCCGGCTCGCGATAGTAACCGAGCATCACTCCGTGCCCGCGACCACACACTTCACCCGCTTGTCCGTCCGCGAGTTCCCTGCCGCTTTCGGGATCGACGACCTTCACCTCCACACCTGGCAGCGGCCTGCCGACGGTGCCGACGCGAAGTTCGAGCGGATCATCTACGCCGGTTTGGGTGAGCAGCGGCGCTGCTTCAGTCTGACCGTACCCGACGGTCATTTCCCGTGCGCCCATCTCGCCGGTCACGCGTTTCATCAGTGAGATCGGACAGGGGCTGCCAGCCATGATTCCCGTGCGCAGCGACTGCAGGTTCCGCATGGGATACTCGGCATGTTCAAACAAGGCGATGAACATGGTCGGCACGCCATAGACCGCCGTACATCGCTCCTCTTCAATGGATCGCAACGTCGCGCCGGCATCGAACGTCTCGGACGGGAAAACCATAGCGCAGCCGTGTGTGACGGCGCACAGTGACGCCAGCACGCAGCCGAAGCAGTGATACAACGGCACCGGCACGCAGATTCGGTCCGTTGCCGTGAAACCCTGATTCACGCCCGCATACCAGGCGTTCATCAGAAGATTGCGGTGGGACAGCGTCGCCCCTTTCGGCCGCGCCGTCGTGCCCGAAGTGTATTGGATATTGATGGGTTCATTGAGGGTCGGGAGTTGTTCATGCGATGCCAGTTCCTCATCCGTGATGGAATTGCCGCAGTCCAGAAATTCCCGCCAGCCACAGATTCCGGGCAGCGACCGTTCCCCCAGCGAAATCAACCAGCGCAAATCGGGGAAATCTGCATGGCCGACGTTGCCGGGCGGGCCGGATTGAAGCGCGGGACAAAGCTGCTGCAGCATCGCGAGACAATCGGTCGTCTTGAAATGATCGAGAACCGCCAAGCCCCGCAGCCGTGATTGGGAGATCGCATACCGAAGCTCAGGGGGCTGATAGCCGGGATTGACGGTCACGAGGACGATGCCGAGCCGTGCGGTCGCAAACTGGAGTTGCAGCCAGCCCGGACAGTTGGCGGCCCAGACGCCGAAGTGATCTCCCTTCTGAAATCCCAGCCCCAACAGGGATTTTGCGATTTGATCGACTTCTTGATCCAGTTCCCGCCAGGTCCGGCGCACATTGAATGAAGGAAAGATGACGGCCACTTGATCGGGGAATCGTTCGGCGGTCCTCCGGAGCGCCTGCCCGATCGTCAGTCCATCTACCCAAGGATCGTTGACTGTCACCATTTGCAGCTCCCTTCGATCGCGAATCCTTACACCTGACGAATGTCGCAGGAAGTGCCGAATCAATCGGAGTTCAGAATGAGATCTGAAGTTTATGGTTTTGGCGAGCGGCATGCGTCAGCTTGCCAGTACACCGCCATTCGATTTGCCTGGGCGGCCGGAATCGCAATGTACCGGTGCGCTGACACCCAACCGCTCGCCAGACGAATCCAATTCACAATCTGAACGCGATCTGATTGTAACCCGGCGGACCCTTGATGTCTGTCAGGAAAACATTTTTCAAACGCTGATTTCACAAACCGCTGGTAGCACGATAGATGTGCGCGGAGTATAATCCAAGGTAAGCGATCTTTCATCTTCGCGCGGGTTTCGCCCGCAACCCAATTGAATCGGAGTCGCGGTGAGCGGTCGCGAAAGTTCAGGGCATTGTGGCGCGGAATGTGTTCCGGGCC
>JANOUN010000306.1:0-2920 GCA_031416875.1 Planctomycetota bacterium
CTCTTCACCATCGGCCACCGGACGACGAAACGCCCTCGGCAGCAGCTCTCGCAGTAATTTCTCTGCATCCGCCAGCGTGCCGCGCTGCGGATCCACATCACCGAAGACGCGGCAGTAACTGTCCGTCGGCCATGTTTCAGAGAATGGGCCTTCGACTTCGATCCAGTGAATGTGCAGCCCCGGACCGGGATACTCCGGCATTGTCTCGTGCTTCAGATAGACGAACGGCAGTGCGACTGGCGTGACCTTGATCGTGTCGTTTTTCGCGGTGAGTTGCTCTTCAAACTCAATGACCGCAGGTTGCCCGGGCGGCACGTCAAAATAACCGAGATGCCGGGTGGGGTTGCCGCTCACGACGAAGTTGCCGAGCAGCACCGCCATCGGCAGCGGCGTCTCTGAGTTGTGTGCCGACGCAGCAATGCGAAAACGATAACGCCCCGGTGCCGGAGCCTTGAAGGCCCGCAAGTCGGTCGCGGAATCTCCGCTGCTGCGATACAGAATCACGCCCTCGTCCTGCTTCCAAACGCCCGCGAGAAACCATTGCGGAAGCGATTCAAACAGGTCGAATCGTTCCGTCCTGCTCTCCAGCGAGTGAACCGGCGTAATGGCCGCGTTGAGCACCGTATCCGCCGCTTCGAGATAACGCCTCATCAACACCGTGGCAACGGAGGCAGTGCTCCCTGAAAAACGGCTGGGCGATGCTGCTGATTCCACCGCTGCCCATACCGACGGGCAGATTCTCATCCGCTCGCAGCCAAGCGAGGCCAGACAGCAATGCTGACATCAACAATATCGGCGATGCAAGCGAGGCACTGCTCATGCCTGGAATTCCCGTTGGACGATTTTCCGTGCTTCCGGCAGTGGCCGGTCGTGCGGCAGCGTGAGATGGACCGTGATGAAGGTGGATCCGCGCGACGTCAGCGCAGAAAGGCCGTGGATGCTGGCACCCAGATAATGAAACACTTTCCAGGTCAGGGCATAGAGCAGCCCGCTGGCATCGCTCTTCGTCTCGTGCCGCAGACAGTATCCTCCCTTCGCCGTTCCGTCCAGCTGGAACGTACCGCGAAGCGCAGGCAAAGACGCGGCGTCGGACTCCGCAATGTGAAGCTGCCGCTGGACAGCGTCGCGAACGATCGCCGTCAGATCACGCGGCAACGATTGATCGGCAGCGAGATGAAAGAAATCAAGAGCCAGATTGCCGTTGGTCGCCGAAAACAAATGGGCCTGGCTCAAGTTCACTCGGTGGTGGTACAGAGCGCCGGCGATGCAGGCGGCCAGCCCCCGGAAGTCTCGTGCCGCGACGCCCAGTAAGCTGGCGTCACCGTCGCGGACCAGATCGACTTTCGGTGCGGTTTCTTCGTGCCTGACCAGGCGCAGCAGGTGCGTGGCGAAATGATTCGTGTGGCGGACGTACTGACCATCGAAATAATCGTGGCCAAAATCCTCAAGAATTTCGCACTCGCGGGCACCATAGCCCGCGGCGCTGAGCGTCCTGGAGGCGTTGAGCGTGATTTCAGGCAGGAAACGCGAGAGCGCTTTGATGTAGAGTTCGCGTGTGTTGAACCAACGGACGGCATTGTTTTCGTGCGACCACCACTGGTGCCGCTTCTGGTCGTGCGCGCCAGGCGACAAATCGATCTGATCGGAATCCTGGATCGGAATCCCTACCTGGCGATCGATGCAGGTGAACACAAACAGGGCACGCAGAGACTGCACGTCTCCGCAGAGACCGACGAGTTCACTCACGACCCATTCGTCGTTCCGACCGTGCCTGGAAAATTGCTTGAGAACGCGGCGGTTCGCAACCAGAAACTCGGCGACACGCACCGTCGTCTCCGTGAAACCGGCCTCCCTCACGTATGCCGCGAAATACTCCTTCAGTCCGATTCCAGAAAAGCCTGAGGCAAATCGTTCGTGGAGTTCGAGGCTTTCGTCCGCCTGGCAGGCCATGTCCTCGACCGTCATCGGCAGTCGCTTGGTGAGGAGGGCGAGTTTAACTGCGGCGAGATGATCCGTGTCGAGCAGCGCCGACTCAACGACGACCATGTCCGAAAGCGCAACATTGAGCGGATCCCATCGTGCCTTCTCCTGGGCCAACCGCTTCCAGCCGATGCGCAGGCACACATCAAGTGCCTGCAATTTCTCCCGCACCCAGACACCGCGAGAGGCAGTGCGTTCTTCGAGGACTCGTTCGTCGAGCGACGACTCGAATCGTGTATAACCTGGAAAGAGTCGCTCCATGGCCCCGTCGATCTGAGACAGAAACTCGAGCGATCCTGCCAGACTCCCCCGCGACTCGTAGAACAAGCCCGAAAGATGGGGAACCCGCAGCAGCCAGTCCCCTGCATTCCCAAAGGCCTGTTCTAATTCTGCGGGATCGATCCCGACTCCGTACTTCTGCGAGGCCAGGACGAGCGACAGTGCCGCCATGCTTTTATCCTGATGCGTCGCATTGGTCTCGGTCGCATCGTGCCGCAGGCCACCCACACCGTGGATGATCGAGCTGCCGGAGTAAGTCTTGTGCCCATGCTGTAGTTCTCGCCCGATCACGCCGCGCGCAAACCGTTCCACGCGCCGCCGCGCTGCCAACAAACGGGCACGAACCTGATTTGCAAACTCAAAACGCTCCCGCTCTTCGATCGTCGGTCCCAGCAGCTCGCCAAACGACTCGAAGTCCTCAAATCCCAGCACGTCCTCGGCATGCGAACCATCCACTTTGGCTTGAGTGAGAGTTCCGCGACGCAGATGGATAAACGCGCGAATCCGGAGAAGAAAGTAATAGGCTTCCAGATCGCGTGTGTCGTCGAGTCCGCTGTAGACATCCAGGCTGTGTCGAAACTGCGGGCCACCAAGTGTCCAGACTCCTGCGAGAAAGGCGCGCAGTCCTTCGTTCTTGATATCAAATCGATCCAGTCGTTCG
>JANOUN010000307.1:0-9339 GCA_031416875.1 Planctomycetota bacterium
GAGAAGTCGGCGAATTGATAACTTTTTTCAGGCGGCTGAGCAGTTTTCGATTTGCCTTCTGCTTCCATTGTGATGGGATGCGATTCAACCTTTAGATCCGGCTGAGATCCTGAGTCCAAAATATTCGGACGGTACGCAACACGAATCTTGCCGCCGTCGGTCCTCACAATTTGGAGTTGATTATTCTTGAACGTCAGTTTTTTGAATTCCACGGGCAGCAGAATCTCGTACTGACCGCTGAAGACTTTCACACCTTCCGGCCCTGACGAGAATTCCAATTCGGCATCTCCGACATCCTTCGTTTGCACCTGCACGGCAACCGGCGCGTCGGCAAAGTCGATCATCACCGTCCCGGAATCCGTCCGAAGCTCAATCAGCCCCGAAACCAGTAAAGAATACAGAATGCCGGAGGCATTCAGCAATTCAAACATCGTGGCTCCTCTTAGCCTAAATTGGCCAGATACAATCTGTCTCAATCATCACCACTGCGATGAGCACTGTACTCAGCAGGCAATACGAAAGACAGTCAAAAAGGCGGACTCGCTGCGTGAAACCAGCCGGAACCACTATTCAAAAACGAAACACTTTGGTTGAATGCAGGAACCACCTGGGGAATGACTGATCTGTCCGAGCTGTTGATGGCAGGTCGCAAGGTTTGACGTGCGTCCTTGAGTTCCTCACCGCTGTTCAGCGTCGCCGATACCAGTCGTCCAATGTCACTGGCGACACGCCTAACCGAAACGCAACAACGCTGACCCAGTTCGTCAGCGTTGTTCGCAGCACTCCCAGTCGCTGCCAGCGGCGGGCTGAAGTTGTGACCGGATCGGGTACGAGTTTTATTCTGCCGACTTTTCTCATGCGGCAACAGAAGTCATAATCTTCCATCAACGGCCAGTTGCGAAATCCGTTCAGCTTGAAAAAGTCAAACGCTCGCACAAAGATCGCCTGATCTCCGTAGGGCAACTGCAACCAGCGTGATCGCAGATTTGCAGCCAATTCGACGAGCCTCAACATCCAGCCATTGGCCCCGATGTAAAGTCTGAAAGCTCCGGCGGCATTTCCTTCCCGAAGTGCCTGCCAGACGTGATCTGCAAAATCATCCGGTAGTTTGGTATCTGCGTGCAGAAACAACAGCACCTCGCCGCTGGCAAGTGCCGCTCCGGCGTTCAGTTGCTTCCCGCGACCCTGATTGCTGTGAACGACGGTTGCTCCGGCGGCCCGAGCGAGTTCCGCAGTTTGGTCATGGCTGCCGCCGTCTGCCACGATGACTTCGACGTTGGGCAGATTGCGGACGTGTTCCAGCGTGGCCGTGATGCAGGCCGCTTCGTTCAGCGTCGGGATGATGATCGAAATACGGCCCGCGATGGTTTTCGGCAGCACGTCGTGGAATTGATCTTCCATGCGCCGACATTGAATAAGATCTTCAGCATAATCGACGTCAGCAAGAGGTGAAAGTTGAGCCGCGGAGACCCGCGCTTCGGCCGCTCGGTCCAGCGTTTGTCGAAGAACGGTCTCTGTGCCCCATGCGATATGATCAAACAGCGTCGGCAGATGAATTCGCATTCCCAGCAGGTAATAGCCGCCGTCTGTTGCGGGGCCAATGATGACATCATGGTGAGTCAGCTGATCGAAGGCCTGCGTCAGATGGACAGCATCCAGTCCGGGACAGTCGGTTCCAATCACCACGACGTGTTTTGCACCCTCGGAGAATGCCGCTGCAACCGCCGCATTCATCCGCTCGCCCAGCGACCCTTCCGCCTGCGGCGAGTAACGGGCCTGCAGGCCAAACTGCGCGCGGAATTGCGATTCATCGCCGCCCGCGTGTCGCACTTCGACGTCACAGTGATGAGCGTCTGCCCAATGACAGACAACATCGAGTGTGCGAACGATCAGACAACGATGCAGCGCCGCCGCGCGATCCGCACCCAGGGCCGGGATCAGTCGCGTCTTGGTTCGTCCCGCTTCCGGAAAACGAGTCAACACGACAATTCGATCGGCACACACAGAATTCGAAGGGATCACGAGCGGGTTACCATCTGGCAAGTACACTTTGTGCTTTCAACTTCGGGCCATTCGAAAAACTATTGCAGCGTCACCCGTTGCGCGTTCACGTCTGTTACTTAAACGTGGGATAAGCTTCCAGCGTGTCATTGCTGTCCAAAACACATGGAGTTCTCTTTAGTTCGACTTTCGCAGTTTTGTCTGACGGGAAATTTTTGAACAGTAAGAGCCATCGCGGTAAACAAAAAGGAAACTCAAAAAGGTGCCATTCCTGTCTGACACCTTTTTCCCTGTCGAGGGAAGACAGAAGTGTAAGTCAAAAGGCGTGGCTGCCGAAGTAATGCGATCGCCTGCTGCCGGTGCAGCATTCGCTCGTCAATGTCGCCGTCTCGCTCCGTCGAGAAGAGCCTTGATGGTTGCCACATGGCTGAATCAGGCATTCTCCACCGAGCCATCGACGATGCAGCTCATCGCAACCGGGCATTAGCTGCGTCCGATCTCTTCACTCGGCCGCTTGCCTCTGCGATTGACTGAAAACCAAACACTGAAAACTGGCCACTGCCGCCATGCGGCATCATTGCGTTTCCCCTACGCGGCCACCCGCTGCAATTCCACCGGGCTTCCTGAACAAATGCCTTGAGCTTCGGCTCGAATGGCTTTCATTGAGACAATCCCACTCCGCTCGACCCAGAACCTTACTCCGCGCCGTCCGTCCGCACTCGCGAAGTCAAAGCCTTATCTGTTCGCCTATTCATCGCACGAGTACTTGGATCGCAGTCTATTCACGATCTCTGTCGTCGTGGCAGCGGACTTACCCGTAACTGTAACCACGACGTCATAATTGGAGCCGAATTCGGGAGCAATCGGATTGAGTGGAAACCAGCCGCGAACCAGACGTCTGGCGCATATTATCTCGAAATCCGTTGCTACCAGCTTGATGTCAAGCGATGCAGTGGTCGGCCCATTTGGAATGAGCATTTCAATTCTGTAGTCGGGATCGAATTCCTGAGACCACGCACACAGATCCGCAATCACATCTGTGAGCGTTGTCGTGAGAAACAATCGCGAGAGGCGAGTTGTGTCGACCAAGCATCCTTTCTTCAGTTCTGCCCATCCCACAATCCTTCCGTCGCCAGTGGCCCGAACACGCATTGATGTCACAGCATTCAGTTCCTCAGGGCGAACAACTATAATTCTCCTGCGATTTGACCCCGATAAGATATTATCTGCGGGGTTATCGCCACGTGCAAGAACATTATCACCCACTGCAGCAATCTTCAACAGTCCCCCCTTCTCTACGCACGGATAAATCTAAAACCCCGTGTGTCAACGCGGCGACTGTCGTTTTCGTCTCCATGGTCGGCGTTTTCGATTAACGGCGAGCCACAGGCGCAGGCGAAACATGGCGACGACGCCTGCGGCTTGCCGTTAAACGAAGCGGTACGGTATATTCTGCCACAGAGTCTCGCGGATGCCCGCAGAAACCTGGCACATACGCTGGCGCGAAGACTCAAACTTTAACTCGACGATGTGAGTTCATGCCATGAAACGAATATTCTTCTTCAGTCTCGCGATGATCAACGGCTGGGCGATGACGTTCGCGCAGCCGAGTGCCATCCCTCTGATCTTTGACACCGACATCGGCAATGACTGCGATGACGTCCTCGCGATGGGTGTCATTCATTCTTTGCAAAGTCGCGGACATTGTCGTTTGATTGCCGTCACGATCACGAAAGATCAGGAACAGTGTGCCGCGTTCACGGATGCGATCAATACATTTTATGGTCGCGGCGACATTGCGATCGGTGTCTGTCGCAGCGGGATCACGCCTCAGCAAAGTCGCTTCACAGGACTGGTCGCCGACCAGGACAACGGGATGGATCGCTATCCGCACGATCTGCGATCCGGCAAAGACGCTCCCGATGCGGTGGCTGTGCTCAGAAAGGCGCTGGCCTCTGAAGCCGACGGCAGCGTTGTGATTGCGCAAGTGGGATTCTCCACCAACCTCGCCAATTTGCTGAAGTCGCCTGCCGACGACATCAGTCCGCTTTCCGGACATCAACTTGCACAGCAGAAAGTGAAACTGCTTTCGGTCATGGCAGGGGCGTTCACACCGATCAATGGACAGGAACATCTGGAATACAATGTCGTGGAAGATATTGCATCGGCAAAGATTCTTGCCGCAGAATGGCCCACACAGATTGTGTACAGCGGATTTGAAATCGGTCTGGCAGTGCCGTATCCGGCCACCAGTATCGAACAGGACTACAACTACGTACCGCTTCATCCGCTCAAAGTCGCATACGTGCTGTACGAACCGCCGCCTCACAATCGCCCGACATGGGACTTGACCAGCGTGCTGTATGCGGTGTTACCCGATCGTGGTTACTTCGGCCTGTCGGCTCCGGGAACTGTGACGGTGGATGATCGCGGAGCGACGACTCATGGTGCAAGTGCCAACGGCCTGCATCGATACCTCACCCTGACCAATGACCAGCAGATGCGCGTCACCGAGGCCCTTGTGCAGTTGTCGAGCGAGCCGCCGCACGGCGTGGTACAGCACAAATGAAAGACGGCGCGATGTCGGAACAACGTCGGCCGCGAATCGTGGTCATTGGATCCATCAATCTGGATCTCGTTTATCATGTTCCTCGCCTGCCACAACCCGGTGAGACTCTGACTGGAACTTCGTTTCAGCAGATTCATGGAGGTAAAGGTGCCAATCAGGCAGTCGCAGCGGCGCGGCTGAATGCAGAAGTCAGCATGATCGGACGCATCGGCGATGATGCCTTTGGCATGGCGCTGATTGCCGGGTTGCGGCATGAAGCGGTGGATGTTTCTCATGTGAAGACGTCCGTCGGTACATCAAGCGGACTTGCTGTGATCGGTGTCGAAGACAGCGGCCAAAACTGCATTACTGTGATTCCGGGTGCAAACGGACTGGTGACGTCAGAGGATATTATGGCCGCTGAACCCATGATCGCTGCCGCCGACGTCCTGCTGCTGCAGCTGGAGATCCCCGTGGCCGCGGTCATCACTGCGATTGGGATTGCCCGACAGTACAACGTGCTGACCATCCTCGACCCGGCCCCTGCGCTTGAGAATTTTCCTGTTGAACTCTTATGTGTCGATGTGGTCTGCCCCAACGAAAGTGAAGCGTCGCTGATCACTGGCCTGCCCGTGACGAATGTGGCAGAGGCGATGGTCGCGTCCAGGCAATTGAAATCGCTGGGCGCGAGAATCGCCGTCATCACACTGGGATCGCACGGTTGCGTCGTGTGTGACGAATCAGACAATCCGCGACACGTTCCGTCGTTTGCTGTCACCGCCGTGGACACCACCGCTGCTGGCGACGCATTCGCCGGAGCACTTGGGTTTTGTCTGGCCAAAGGTCAACCCATTCTCGAAGCTCTTCGCTTTGCGTCGGTCGCCGGAGCACTGGCTTCCACCCGCCAGGGTGCTCAACCCGCGATGCCACGGCTGGATGAAGTGATGGCATTGGCGCAACAATCCCGCGTCGGAGACACGGGGCACAATGAAGGCAGGAACTCCCGCGAATAAATTGACTTCCGTCGTGGCATTTGGCACACTCGGTGCTCAGATTATGCCGCGCGCCGTTGAGGATGGCACATTCGTTTAACCGCGTGGGCAACGCCCCGCGCTTTGTATTTCAAATCTCAAATCTCAAATACGAAATTTCAAATAGAACAATCGCGGCCCGCTGGGCACGCGGTTAAACGAGCCAATGCCAACCGTGTGCGGTAAAAGGACAAAAAGACGATGTTCTATTCGCGAATGATCATGCGACAATGCTTCCGCTTTCTGATCACGGCGATTGTCGTAGCGGCCCCGGCTGCGACTGCGGTCTGTGATGAAGCGACGCAGTCTTCGCAGCTGGAATTCTTCGAAAAGAATGTCCGTCCACTGCTCGTGAAGCACTGTTACGAGTGCCATTCCGCAAAGGATGTCCAGGGCGGACTGAGACTTGATTCGGCCGAAGGGTGGCAGAAGGGTGGAGATTCCGGCGTTGCCATCGTACCGAATGAGCCGAATTCGAGCCGCCTGATAGAAGCTGTCCGATACGGCAACGAAGATTTGCAGATGCCGCCAACCGGTAAACTCAGTCCTGCAGAGATTCAAACGCTCGAAAAATGGATTGAACAAGGCGCGACGGACCCCAGAACAGAAGTCGCGCCTGTATCGCATTCGGCGCTCAAGGGCATGAGTGTCGATGAGGGCCGGCAATTCTGGTCGTTCGTTCCTGTGCAGGTTCCGGAGATTCCTCAGCCATCCACGCCCGACTGGACGCGGACGCCCATTGATGCTTTTGTCGTGTCAAAGCTGGAAGCCAGGGGTCTGCAACCTGCACCTCATGCGGACAGGCGGACGTTGATTCGACGCGCGACACTCGATCTGACCGGCTTGCCGCCGTCGCCTGCTGATATCGCCGCCTTTGTCGCCGATGATTCGGCTGATGCGTATGAACGGTTGATTGATCGCCTGCTGGAATCGCCGGATTACGGAGTTCGCTGGGGACGGCATTGGCTGGATGTCGCGAGGTATGCAGATTCCAACGGGCTGGACGAAAATCTGGCGTTCGGCAGTGCGTGGCGTTACCGGGACTACGTGGTCGATGCGTTCAACAACGACAAACCGTTTGATCAATTTCTCAAGGAACAGATTGCCGGTGACTTGTTGCCGGATGCCGGTCTCGAATCTCATATCGCGACAGGGTTTCTCGTTCTGGGAGCAAAAGTGCTGGCCGAACCGGATCGTGAAAAGCTCGACATGGATACGATTGACGAGCAGCTCGATTCCACCGGTAAAGCGTTCCTTGGGATGACGCTGGGTTGTGTTCGCTGCCACGATCACAAGTTTGATCCGATCAAGCAGACAGACTATTACGGTCTTGCTGCGATCTTTAAAAGTACCAGGACGTTTGGCACCACGAATTACGGTGCCATCAAACACTGGAACGAGTATTCCTTCGCGACGGAAGCAGAGAAAGCGTCTCTGAAGACGATCGATGAAGACATCGCCGCCAAAAAGGCGGCTGCGGCCACATTCAAGGCCGAAGCGACCAGTCGCCTGCGCAGTGATGTTCGATCCAGGGCGGCGGTTTACCTGGCGACTGCGGCGGGTATCGATCCGGACACATCGCTGATCGATCTGCAGACACTCGCTGAACCACTCGGCCTGCATCCGCGTGTCCTGCATCACTGCCTTCATCATCTGAAATTCCATGCCGACGACCCTTTGTTTCTGAAATGGCGTGAGCTGCAGGCAGTCGGCGACAGCGACGGCATTCGACAGCACTATGCCGCTCTGTTCGCTGCCGCCGATGCTGCACTGGCCACCGCGAAAGCCACAAATGCCGCAGCGACCAGTTCCGGTGACGCGGTACTGGATGCGGCTCGCGCGGCTCTGGACGATACATCCGGCTTTCTGGCGATTCCGCCAAAGCCCGAATTTGCTTTTGATACGACCACGCTCGCCGAATACCATCGACTGTCGGAGGTTGCTCGCATCCTGGAAAGCACTGCGGCCGATGAAGCGTCGGCAATGAGCGTCGCGGATGGCACGGTGCTGACCAGCCTGCCCATCAGTGTGCGAGGTGATCATCGCAATCCTGGTGAGTCAGTGCCCCGCACATTTCCGTCGGTGATGCTGACGGACGCATCGCGTGTGACATTACCGGACAATCAAAGCGGTCGATTGCAACTGGCTGAATGGATGGCCTCACCACATCATCCCCTCACGTCGCGTGTCATCGTGAATCGAATCTGGCGCTGGCATTTTGGTCGAGGATTGGTCGCATCGACGGATAACTTCGGGATTCTCGGTGACAAGCCGTCAAATCCTGAACTGCTGGACTGGCTGGCGAATCATTTCACAACGTCCGGCTGGTCAATCAAGTCGCTGCATCGACTGATCTTGACGTCCAGCGTGTACCAGATGGATTCGCAGCATCCACGCTCAGCGGAATTTTCGGTCATCGATCCGGAAATCGAATTGCTGTGGCGTTTTCGACGTCAACGTCTGGATGCGGAACAGATTCGCGATTCAATTCTGCAGGTCTCCGGGCGGCTGGACCGAAGTTTTGGTGGTAAAACCGTACCGCTGCGTAATCGGCAGTTCGTATTTGATCACACGTCGATTGATCACACAAAATACGACAGCCTGCGGAGAGCCATCTACCTGCCGGTGATTCGCAATAACCTGTACACGATGTTTGAACAGTTTGATTTTCCGGATCCGACGATGCCCACGGGAAGTCGAAATGCCACCGTGGTCGCTCCGCAGGCTCTGCTGATGATGAATTCGGAACTGGTGATTGATTCGGCCGATGAGATGGCTCGCAGCCTGATCAATGACCGCAGCGATCCAGTTCACCGAATTGAACTGGGTTATGATCGGGTGATCTCCAGATTGCCGACGGATGCAGAAACAAAGCTGGCCCTGGATTTTATCGTGCAGATGACGACGCAGAGCGCGGCAACGAATGCCACAGAGGAAACTCAAAGGCTGGCAGAACTTCGTGCATGGTCATTGTTCTGCCAGACTCTGTTGGCCTGTAATGAATTCATCTACGTGAGGTAGGACGTTCTCAATGTCTCCGAATCATCAACTCCACAGCCGTCGCCGACTCCTGAAAACATCGGCGATCGGCTTCGGTCAACTGGCCCTCAGCGCGTTGCTGCAGGAACATGCTGGCGCGACCGCCGGCAGTTCAAAACCTGCCGGGATGTCCACCGATCCGCTGGCCGCACGAGTCACTCATTTCCCGGCGCGAGCAAAGCGGGTCGTCTTTCTGTTCATGAAGGGCGGGCCGTCGCATGTGGATACGTTTGACCCGAAGCCTCAACTGACACGCGATCATGGAAATCCGCCGCCCTTTGCACTTCCTCGTGTGACCTTTGCGCAGCAGGGAAATCTCCTGCGGTCACCGTGGAAGTTTCATCGCTATGGCGAAAGCGGATTGCCGGTGAGTGAACTGTTTCCTCATGTCGCCCGGCATGTCGATGATTTGTGCATCCTGCGATCCGTCCACGGCACCAATCCCGCCCACGGCGGGGCTTTGCTCAAACTGCACACAGGCAGCGACCAGTTTGTTCGGCCCAGTCTGGGAGCGTGGGTGACGTACGGGCTCGGGACCGAGAATCAGAACCTGCCGGCCTTTGTCACCATCTGTCCGACACTGGCTCATGGAGGAGTCAACAATTGGGGATCAGCGTTCCTGCCTGCGTATTGTCAGGGAACCCCGATCGGCAACGCCAGCATCGGAGCGGTGAACTCCACCGTGAGGCACATTCATAATCCACGGATCGATTCCGCAAC
>JANOUN010000308.1:0-4318 GCA_031416875.1 Planctomycetota bacterium
GTTCCGGCAGGTGTCTGGCAATTGCCGGAACGGCGCTCCGCTTGGTCCGGCCTACAGACTCAACCCGAATTCTTATTCCTGACGACGCATAACGGCGACGCAACATTATTCCCTGCGCCGGACAACCGGTAATAGAATGCGTTCGACTTCGTCCAGATACTCGCTCAGCCCGTTGTTCGCGCCGCAGCCGCGAAGGTGATTCATGGGCGTTGTCATCCAGCATTCCTTTTCTCGCTCTGGATTGGAATTTGTGAATTGCGTCAGGACACGCTTTGCGCTGCGGAGATCATTGTCGGGATCGTGCTGTGCCGTAAGTTCTTCGGATCGCGTGAGTGGGTTGAAACCGAGTCTCTGCCTTTCAGTTTCAAACGATGTTTCTTCTGCCTGAGTTTTGGCAAGGAAGCCGGACAGGACCCAGCATTCTCGTTTTGTTTTTGCCACGCCGATGACAACCGGAAATGCGTCCGGCTGGCGACAGTGTTCCTGCCTTGCCTGCTCCAGCCCGGCGCGGCGACTTTCGTCCTGATCGGAGTCGCGCATTAGAACTGCCGCTCCAATGTTGCCGAAGAGTTGCGTCACCACGCGCAACGCACGTCTCGCGCTACGAGCATCAGCAAGGCCCTTCTGACCGTCAAACAAACCACGAAGTTTCGGTAGTCGTATTTCTGCCGCCAGGTCATCCATTTCCGACCATTTCAATCGGCGTCCCTGATACTCGCGAATCCACTCACGCAAAGCATTCAGCGGTGAATCGTCGGCTTGCAAATTCTGATTCGGCTCCTGCTCCAGCCACGAAACGGAATCCGCAAGCACACGGTCGGCAAGATACGTTGCGATCTCAGCATCCGCACGATCTTCATAGACGATACAGATCGAGGTCATTTGTCCTCAGACCCCTTCCTCAACGAGCCACTTTTCTCCGAAGAAGCTCCACATTTCGCCGGGCGTCATTTCATCTTTCCATTTCGGAAAATCCGGATGATCCGTCAGGAGACCGCAGCGCGAGAATCCGTCTGGACCAATCGCCATCAGCCGCACCTCACTGGGGTCAAGGAAGTCGAGAAAATATGGCGAATGCGATGTCGCGACAATTTGCAGATCGGGATTATCGCGGAGGATTTCCCGCAGCATTCCGATCAATTCACGTTGTGCATTTGGGTGAAGGCCTTTCTCGATGTCGTCGAGGAGGATGATCCTGGGCCTCGCTGAGCTGTGCAGCACGGTCAGCAAGCCGAGCGCCAGCATAGTACCTTCGCTTACGTTCGTGGCTGGAATATCCGATCGATTTTCAAAGTCAAACACCAGTGTATCTGCTGGGTATTCACGCGGGACTTTTGTGGTAATCGCTTCGTCACGAATGCGAATCACTTCAATTTCGTCTCTCTTGATTCTTGTACGCTTAAATCGAATCTTCCTGAGCTGTGGCACGATGCGTCGCAAATGCGCTTGAAGGTCGTCGAAAAGCTCACGGTTGCTCAGAGCCATTGTTGCAAGCGCTGACGCCAAGCCAGCGCCTGATGATTCCAACTGAGGCGTTACGGACTCACTGTACGATGGCGCAGCCAGAAGCCCCAGTTCAAGGCGCAGGAGTGCCAATGATTGGATCGTCCTGGAGGCTTCATTCTCCTTCACTCCGCCAGTGAAGCCACCGGCCAACTCGCTCTCGAACTCATTCTGAGATTTCCAAACCACTCCACCAAGCCAACCAGAATCCATCAAGCGCGCCCTGTCAACAAATGCCGACAGAAGGTCACGATCCAGACATGCTCCAAAGTTGAATTCATCGGCCGCGCCGTAACAACTCAATTGCATCCGTTCGTTCTCATCACCACTGTGAGACAATTCGAGGCTCTGCGAATCAGAAAACAGTGCCAGAATATCCTCTGGAGTATGATGCTTGCTCAGTTGACAGAGGTAGTCCATACCTTGCAACATCGTTGTCTTGCCGGATGCATTTGGCCCAACGATTACGGTGAGCCGCGTCAGGTTGCAGCAAACGTCTTTGAGAATCTTGAAGTTTTTGTATTCAATCTTCGTGATCATAACGGCATGAACTTTACAAGGTGGCGAATATCATTCTGATGTTTGTAGCTGAGCGAAACACGCCGCAACGAACATTTTCACAATGGTGCGTTACGCTGCGCTGCACGCACCCTACGATTCAACACATCTCAAAACTCCGCATGTCCCGGAGTTCTGGGGAACGGAATCACGTCGCGGATGTTGGTCATGCCGGTGATCAGCAGAACCGCGCGTTCCAGGCCGAGGCCGAAGCCGGAGTGAGGGACGGTTCCGTATTTTCGCAGGTCGGTGTACCACCAGTAGTCATCCGGGTTCAAATGGCATTCGTGCAGACGATGGATGAGGACGTCCAGGCGTTCTTCACGCTGGCTGCCGCCGATGATTTCGCCGACGCCGGGGACGAGGACGTCCATGGCTCGCACCGTTTTTTCGTCGTCGTTGCAGCGCATGTAGAACGGTTTCAGCGTGCGCGGATAGTTGAACAGAATCACGGGCTGACCGAAATGTTCTTCGGTGAGGAATCGCTCGTGTTCCGTCTGCAGATCGCTGCCCCATTCGACAGCGTAGTCGAACTTCCTGCCGCACTTCTGGATGATGTCAATGGCTTCCGTATAGGGCAGACGGATGAATTCTTTGGTGCGGATGTTTTCGAGTTTCGCCAGGACAGTCTTGTCGATGCGTTCATTGAAAAACTCCATGTCCTCCGGACATTTTTCCATGACATCATTGATCATCGTCTTGATGAACGCTTCGGCCAGATCCATATTGTCCGGCAGTTCGTAAAACGGCATTTCCGGTTCGACCATCCAGAATTCCGCCAGATGCCGTGTCGTGTTGCTGTTTTCGGCTCGGAACGTGGGGCCGAATGTGTAGCAGTCGCCGATCGCCGTCGCGTATGTTTCTGCTTCCAGTTGTCCGCTGACGGTGAGTGACGCAGGTTTGCCAAAGAAGTCCTGCTTCCAGTCGATGGTCTCAATCTGTTTTTTCGCCAGCATCGCCAGATCCAGCGTCGTCACCTGAAACATTTCACCTGCACCTTCGCAGTCGCTGGTGGTGATGATCGGCGTGTTGAGGTACAGAAATCCGCGTGTCTGAAAGAAGTTGTGAATCGACCAACTGATGCAGTTGCGGACTCGCGCGACCGCGCTGAACGTGTTTGTGCGCGGGCGCAGGTGAGCGATCTCACGCAGGAACTCCATGCTGTGCCCCTTTTTCTGCAGCGGGTACGTCGTGGCATCGGCGACTCCCAGTACGGTCAGCGACGACGCATGGAGTTCAATTCGCTGGCCTTTGCCGGGAGATTCCTTCAACGTGCCTTCGATCGCGACGCTCGCTCCCGTGGTGACGTCGCGGATGGACGTCTCGTATCCTGGTACAGTGTTTTCCACGACGATTTGCAGGTTCTTGAGGCAGCTGCCGTCGTTGAGTTCAATGAACGAAAATCCGTTTTTGGAGTCGCGGCGTGTCCTCACCCAGCCTTTGGTGATGAGTGTGGTTCCCGGCTGTCCGTCGCGAAGCAGGCTGGCAATACGTATGAGTGGCATAGATTGAGAGATTTTGGATTTGAGATTTTGGATTTGAGATTGGGAGCAAGCGTTGGATCGCTCTTATGTAGGATGGACATTCATGTCCGTCGGATTGTCGAGAAACTCTGTAGAAGCGAAGACACCTGTCGCTCGGGAATCTTGCGACTGTGGGACGCTCTCTGGTGAGGACTCGGACAAGAATGTCCAAGCTACAGGAATCGCACCTTTGGATGACAGTCCATTCTTGAACAGTAACAGTCCTATCGTTTTTTGGTGATGGAGGTGATCGCTCCGCTGAGTTGCAGCTTGATGTCGCCGGTACACTTGGCGGCGGCGGGAACGTTGACTCGCAGATAAAGTTGTCCGCTCTTTTTTGGTGTATGTTCCAGACCGCCGTTGACGACAAATGGATCGCCGGGCTCGCCATCGGTGACGACAACACCAATCAATGCTCCGAACGGACCGACCGAAACATGATCCAGTGCCGGATCTTTCGTCGGCAGTCCGGTGAGCGGAATGGTTGTCGAGTAGATCATCTTGTATTCGCCACTTGCGGCAATTCGAAATGCTTTGCCTTCGGTGACTTCACAGATCGGAGTATTGCCCCAACCTTTTGAAACGTCTAACTCCAGCTTCGCCTCATTTTCCTGCATGAGTTCTTCACCGATCCGGTCCATCTCCTGTTTCAGGCCTTCCAATTTCGGATTGATGTGTTCGTCTCGTTTCAGCACGGTCAGTGCTTCTTCTTTCTCACCCTTCTTCAGGTATTC
>JANOUN010000309.1:0-2131 GCA_031416875.1 Planctomycetota bacterium
GCATGATTCGGAAAACTACGAACTGCGAGCGGGAATCCTTGTCGACCGCCAGTCCCTGCTGCGGCTGCGTAAAGCAAAAGTCATTGTCAGACCGCAACTGCTGCTGAATGGCACTCCGGTATCACTGCGTTTGCTCAAGAATATCAAACTGACACTCACGTCCATAAACCTCAATGAAGTCTCGACGACATCCACGGTGACGGATTTCGTGCTGGCGGAAGATCGCGAAGCCGAACACGAGTTTCTGGTTCCCGATCGTCTGTCATCCATGACCTTTACGCTGACGGCTCAGGTCAGAAACCAAAGCCAGGCGAAAGACGTGGACCTCAGCGTCGGTGACACCGTGGCCATAAATGCGATCGACCGCACCGAAAAGATTGAATTTGCCCATTTGTCCAACGTCGACAACCGTTACATCGTCGATGTCCGCGGCCGCACGGGCGAATCCTTGAAGCATCGACCGGTGCAGTTAACGCTTCGCCACCGTGACTTCACCCGTGAAGTGATTGTGTCTCTCCGATCGAATGCGGAAGGCAAAATTGATCTCGGCCCGCTGGCAGACATCACTACGGTCAAGGCACAGATGTCCAACGGCGCTGAGCAATTATGGCAGATCGGCACCGATCAGATCGACCAGTTCCGCGTGGTGCATGCGGAAGCTGGTTCACTGGTTCGCGTGCCGTGTTTGTTTGCCGATGGCGCGCCATCACGCGCGGATATTTCGCTGTGTGAACTGCGAGGCGGAGAATTCTTCGCCGACCGGTTTGACGCGATTCGCATCAAGGACAGCTTTGCAGAAATCACCGATCTCCCTGCCGGGGACTATAGCCTGTTATTGCGGGATTCGGGACAACAGATTCTGATTCGGATCACGGAAGGTAAACCACTCGGCCAGCTCCTGATCGGCGATTCACGGATTCTTGAACAGCGACGCCTTGCGCCGCTGCATATCAGTTCCATTCAGGAAGTTGACGGACAGCTCAGGATCAAGGTGGAAAATGCCACAAAGCTGGCCCGAGTGCATATCTTCGCGAACCAGTTTGTGCCCGCTGTTTCGCATTTTGAAAAGCTCACCAGAACACTCAATCCCGGAGTCCTGGTTCAGGAGCAGATCGATCCTCTCTCCGCCTATGCGCAGGGACGAAAAATTGGCGACGAGTATCGTTACATCCTCGATCGACGCCTGGCAGAAAAATACCCAGGCAACATGAATGCCCGACCCGAAGTGCTGCTCAATCCGTGGGCGGTGCGCTCGACTGAAACGGAACGGCAGGACGCTGCAGCCGGTGATGACTTTGCACCGAAAGCAGAGGCTCCGGCACCTGCGAGTGAGATGGACGAACAAGCGAAAGGCCAGGCAGGCCCGCAGGGCGATTTCGCGAATCTCGACTTCATGGCTCAGCAGGCCATCATCGCCACAAACCTGATCATTGATGAGAATGGTTTCGTGACGATTGATCTGGCAACCGTGGGCACTCACCAGCACCTCCATATTGTGGCGGTTGATCCGCTGAACACGGTCGAACGCAGTTATTCGCTGCCCGATCGATCGCCGCGCGTGATCGATCAGCGGCTCGCTCAATCCCTGCCGATCGACAAACATTTTTCGCAGCAGAAGCAGATTGACGTTGTTCCAGCGGGAACCGAATTCCAGATTCCGGACGTGACGACGTCGCGATTCCAGGTCTACGATGATCTGGCTGGCGTGTTTCAGTTGTATCAGTCGCTCTTGAATGACCCAAAACTTGCCGAGTTCCGGTTCATCCTGACCTGGCCGGAACTTGAGCGGGCACGCAAACAGGAGTTGTATTCACAATTCGCCTGCCACGAACTGAATTTCTTTCTTTCGCAGCGGGACCCCGCGTTTTTCAATGAGGTCGTCAAACAGTATCTCGCCAACACGCTGGACAAAACATTTCTGGATCATTGGCTCCTGGACGAAGACCTCAGACATTACCTGACTCCTCGGCGTTATCAGCGACTGAATACCGTGGAGAAAGCCTTGCTGGGACGGCGCATTGCGGCAGAACGCGCTGTGACTTCGCGGTTCATTCGGGAACAACTGGAAGTCATTCCTCCAGACATCGTTCGCGAGGAGCTTCTGTTTGGGACGGCGGTGAACGGACAGGTG
>JANOUN010000310.1:0-2782 GCA_031416875.1 Planctomycetota bacterium
GTTCATGACGATTCCACTTCAGCTCATTGCGGCGACCGCGATTGAGCTTGATGTTTTCATTCTGGCTGGCGATGGCGAACGAACTTCAAAAAGATTCTTGGTGAGCCCGGTGGCGTCAGCCCCGGGGTACTTTGCGATTGCGTGTTCGCCGCGGCCGGGTCGGTCGGAGTGTCGATCTGCACCACGATGTCTTCTGGGAATCGGCTGAGCAACACGTAGATTCCGTCGCGAGTATCGCCCTTATCGATGAATCGCTTCCGAGCAATCTCAACCATGCGCGCCCCGTTGCCGTTGGCCATATAAGCCAGGATCAGCGAAACGGCGTCGTCTTCCGACAAATCTGCATCCAGTACGCCGACCTGGCCCAGGTCGGCAATCTCCTTCGCCGCAGTCGCTTTCGCCATAATCACTTCCGGAGTTCGCACCGGCATCGGCAGCACAACCAGCCCATTCAGATCCGGCACCAACTGCGGAGCAGCAGCCGTCGATCGATGCAGATTCTGCAACCCCAATTCTTTGCCGTCAGCATCGACGATCCTGACCGTGCCGTCAGCGTCGTATGTGACTCGATGCAGGATCTTGCCATATGTGTGTTCGACGATTCGTCGTTCCGCCAGTCGGCCATCGGGGGCGAAGACCAGGTGCAGTGCGAGCGGCACGGCGCTGGTCGCCGGTAACTGTTCGCCGCTTTGTGAATCTGAAATATCAGATTTGAAATCATTATTGCCTGTGCCTGGTTTGCCGAATTCCGACTCGCGACTCTGATCCTCACCGGCGGCTAGCGCCTTGCCGCTCACGGGCACAATCGCCACCGTGCGTTCATCCACCGCCACCACATCGGCCTCCCGAGCCAGTTCATCGGCAGACGGCAACAGCCATGGCACGATCGTGGTGAATTCACGGTGATGGAACCGACTGAACGGTCGTTTTGAAGCAAGGCCGATCTCCCGGTAAACGTGCCACAGGGTTGAGCCGTCGCAAACGACGTGCTCAAGCAGGCCTTCTGAGACAACTCGTTCCCAAACGTGACGGCCCTGACCGTCGTAGTGAACCGTGATGCCCGCTTCACTAGCGCGGCCCGGCAGCGTGATGGATTCCCAGCCAAGTGAACGTGATTTCTCGATCAACGTGCGAGCAGCAGCATCCACGCGCCCGGCGGACGGATTTGAAATTTGAGATTTGAGATTTGAAATCTTCGAATCGCTTTCTGCCTCCAACACCGCCGTCACGTCCGCCGACGATGTATTCAGACCCGGGGCATGAGAGATCAAATCGCCGAACAGAATCGCGTTGACACCAAAGGCATGGGTAGATGGAGGTTGAAAAGTTGGCAACGCGACGAGCTCTGCATTCTCCCCAATGCTGTCGGCTGACCAACGATGCGAACCGAGAGAATTCTGATGCGTAATTCGCACTTCCTGCTGCTCAGGGCTTACAAGGCGAATTCGACGCAGAGAGAAATTCTCGGTCCGAAATCTGCCACGACTTTCTCTGCCGGCGGATTCAATACCTCTGAAGAATTGGGCTTCCGGGCCAAGTCCCGATGCCAAAACCGGCAATAGCCTGTTCGCAAGCGACTCCCTCTCCAGGTTTTCGATCAAGCCCTCGACCGTTGCAACATCTGCCTCATTTCCTGCGAGGATCAGGACGCCCAAATCCTGCATTTGTCGAGCATTGACCCTACTCCGCAGATTCATCGCTGGATGAGAAAAGTCCGAATCCCATGAGTCAACCTGCCAAGTCACATCGTCCTGGAGCCAGCCCGACGGCACGGACGAAGTTCCCTCGCGATCCGACCAAAATCCGTAAGCTGTTCGGGGAATTGGCATCGCAAGGGCGGGTCTGCCTGGATCCTGAGTCTGAAATGACAAGCGATCCTCAAACAACTCGGTTATCAAACGTGCATCCTGAACATTGAAATCCACGCCCATCCGTTCGTTCAGACGTCGCCCAAGCTGGTCAGCCGGTTTGCCCCATTGGTTACCGTCCTGCACAGTGATGTCTCTAATGTACCTGGCCTCGTCGAAGTTCAGCTGCTGTTCATCAAATCGATTGCCGAACAGCACGCTCTCATCGCGGCCCAGGTTCCTCCGAAAACGCCGATCGGCGTTACCATGCAGATTCAAGTCAAAGAAAACCCGGGGAGGTGTCGAAGATTCATTCCAGATGCCTTCTGGAATTCCATCATAGTCGTTGTCCGGGTCCAGCCAGTACCTGTCTGCATTGTTTTCAAACCACATGTTGTCTTGTTGCTGCGTTCGTCCCCAGCGATTCAGTGATCCGTTGCCAGAGCCAAGACCGAAATCGTTAGTACCTCGATATGTGTAGTACGGATACACGCGCGGCATTCGTCCGACTGCTTCAACACCCGACTGAGGAACGACGTATCTGATCGATCCGTCGCCCAAGACCATCTGTGGAAAATTCCAGGTGAACCACTGAGGCCGTTGCATTCGCATAATCGTTGACATCACATCGGCTGGTGTTTTTGGCAGATCTGCCGTGACACCTTCCGTCGGAGCAGCCTTGTCGGTGTTTTCCACGACAACCTCAATCTGTTCCGGGCACGGGTACAACGCCCAGTGGTCTTTGCGGCCTCGGTCGATGTTGAACTGCGTATACATCTCTTCATTTTCGAGCACCAGCAGAGACGTGAAGGGGCTCATCACGTACATTGATTTGCTGAGCGTCACGATGGCGTCTCGATGCTGTTCGGCGTTTTCAGCGAGTAAACGATCGATCTCCAGCTTCGCCCAGTGACGAGGCAGATACGTGGCCTGAT
>JANOUN010000311.1:0-7131 GCA_031416875.1 Planctomycetota bacterium
GCGCGGCGGCCACGGTTTGACGGCATCGATCTGGGCGTGCTGCTGATTGCCCTCGGGCATGTGATATCAACGCTGGCAGTCTTTCAGCTTGAAGGTGATCGTCGCGGCGCATTGAATCTGACGTTTGAATGGATGGGGTTGCTGGTCGCCTGGCGGATCTTTCGTTGTTTGTTTCAGGATCAGCAGATCGCTGCGCAGGGGATCGCGGTGGTGATTGCGATCTGCGTGGGGCTCAGCTGCTTCGGAATCTGGCAGCATCATGTGTTCTATCCGGAACAGTCAGTTTGGTATCGCGGCCTGAAAACCGAACTTGACCAGGCGCTGGCAAGTGGTGAATCGTCACACTTCTCGCGCGTGAATGAGATCACTCAGCTGTTTCAGGAACGCGAGATTCCGATGTATGGCTCGTCGCGAATCGCATGGGAAAATCGACTTCTGAGCAGTTCTGAACCGTTTGCGACTTTCTCGCTGGCGAATACGCTCGCCGGAATTCTGGCCACAGGCCTGGTGCTGCTGATTGGGCAGGCGTCATCGACAGTCGGCGAGCGACGCAGGGATTCCTGGCTCAGCACGATGTTGCTGGTGATTCAGATTTGTCTGATCGCATATTGCCTGATTCTGACGAAGAGCCGATCCGCATGGCTTGGGTCATGTGTCGGTCTCGGCATTCTGCTGTTTCGAAGAATTCGCCTGTCTGCCGTTCAGAATGTTTTCCGCTGGCTCGTGGTCGGCTGCCTGCTGACGGCCGCAGCGGTCGGGATCGGCGTCGCGGCCGGAGGACTGGACAAAGAAGTCATCCTCGAATCACCAAGATCGCTGCAATTCCGGTTGCTGTACTGGACCGGCGCGTTGAAGATGCTTCGGAACCACCCGTTGACCGGCGCGGGTCCGGGAAATTTTCGGCAGGTTTACCTGCAGTACAAGGCGGATGAATCGAGTGAAGAGATTCGCGATCCACATAACTTTGCACTGGATGCCTGGTCGTCGAGCGGTCTGACTGGACTGTCTGGTCTGCTTCTGATCATCGGCAGCACATGTTGGCGTTTAATGAAACGTCCGACAGAACTGAGCCCGCCGGAAATACGCGACGATCAGGAAAGACTGGCCGCTCCGCGTGTCCGGCCGCTGCGAATTGTGGTCGGAGGGATCCTGAGTGGATTTCTGTTACACATTGCCTGGACCTGGTTCAACGGTTCCGACGAATGGATCTCGGAACCCATTCGCATGCTTTTGCTCGGCGGGGTTTCACTGCTGATTTCGCGTGGCAAGTCTTCATTTCGACCTTTGGATTCCACAGCCTGCCTTGCGGCTGCGGCGGCGATGATGGTCAACCTGCTGGCGGCGGGTGGTTTTGAAATGCCAGCGGTGATGATCACGCTTTTCATGTGTCTGGCGGCGGGGATTACCTGCGACGGACCTCAATCGCAGTCCCGTGGAAAAAAACTGAGTCTGCTGTGTGCCGCCGCGTGTCTGGCGACAGGCACGGTGATTATTCACTTCGGTCTGCTGCCGGTCACAGCCTCGGGAAATCATATCAGGATCGGTAATTCACTGCTCACCAATGCCAGGTTCCCGTCGAGGGCCCTGGAACAGTTTCAGCAAGCCCAACAGGCAGATCCTCAAAGTGTGACTCCGCGCCAACGAATTGCAGAGGTCTTGTCGTATCGTCTTGCTGAGGCTGCGGCTCTGCGCGCGGCGGAAACGAAGGTTGCCGGAACCGAAACTGGGGCGAAAACTGGACGCAGCAAAGGGGATGAGGACAATCGCACACTGACGGATGAGGCGTTGCAAGCTTGCGAAAATCTGATTTCCACCGATCGCCGCAACAGTTTAAGCTACCGATTGCGGGCTGAAGTGCGATGGAATGCTGGCCTTCTGAACGACGATGCCCAGCTTCGGAACCTGGCGGTCCTGGATCTGCAGACGGCGGCAATTCTGTATCCTTCTTCGATTGATGCATGGTATCGTCTGGCTGAGCAACTCGATGCGGCAGGTATGGAACATGTTGGCGCAGCAAAATCTGCGGCCGAGCGAGTTCTTCAACTGGAGGAACTCAATCGCACATGGGGTCATGCCGATCGTTTTCTGACGGAAGAACAACTGGCTAAAATAAACCGGATCGCAGCGCCAAAGTTGCATCAGAATTTTTGAGCGGCATCGCCGCTGACATGAATGTAAAGAATCGCTTTCTGAGATTGTTAAATGAAAAATTCACTGTTGATTGTTGGACTCATGCTGGCAGCCATTGCGGCTCTGATAGGCACCGTCGTTGTGCTGGGAAATCACGCACCGGACGATCTTCGCGACTCAACGAAGGGGCTTAAAGTTCCAACCTCGTACCCTAAGCAGGACTTGAAGAGCGAAGCGAAGACGACGCCTGTGGATCTTCCCGTAGCCTCAAAAACCGGCCCGTGGCCAAAGATCGTCTTGGACGAAGCAACGTATGCGTTCGGCCGGATGGCAGTGAATGCGAAAAAAAATCACACATTTGTGATTCGAAACGAAGGCGAAGCAGATCTGATCATGAAGGAAGGCAAACCAACCTGCAAATGCACGACATTTTCGGTGGAATCCAGAGTGCTGAAACCTGGCGAAAAGACGAAACTTGTGATTGACTGGAAGGCTGGCGCGGCACCGGATCGAGCATTCCGGCACGGTGGTCCGGTTTATACAAACGATCCGAAGAATCCCGAAGTGAATTTCACCGTGGAAGGTGCGATCGATATGCCGGTTGAGATGTTGCCGAATCTCTGGAGTGTCGGAAACATCAATCTTGAAAAAACGGGAACGCTTCGAGCTGCGATCGCATCGCGTTTGACCGATCAGCTGGAAGTGGAATCTGTCGAAAGTCCTTCCGGCAAAGTGACGGTCAGGGTCAGCCCGATGAGTGTCAAAGAAATCGCGACAGAAAAATGGGCGAAGGGGTTTCGGCTGGATGTCGAAGTCGCCGCCGACATTCCTGTGGGTAAATTCGAAGAGGACATAAAAATCAATCTCAAAGGAGTTGACCAGGTTCCGTTCGTGACGGCCAGATTGACGGCTCGCAAGCACGGCAGCTTTATCCTGCAACCCCTGGATGGCGCGATGTTTGTCCCGGACAAAATGCTGCTGCAGTTAGGTCAGTTTCCTGCTGCGGAAGGACGCCATGTCAAACTCCTGCTGATCGTTGATGAAAAAGACATGACAGAACCGTTGCAGATCACGGACATCAAGGCCGATCCTCCGTTTCTGAAAGCGTCATTTGAACCACTCGGCACATCCACCGGCACGGTGCATCGCTATGCCGTAGAGATCTCGGTCCCGCCCGGTCGTCCTCATGTGCAGAAAACCGACTCGAAGCGTGGACAGATCACGATCGACACCAATCACCCGTCGAAAGAAACGATCTACCTGGAAGTCCTGATGCACTCACATTGAGTTCTGCATTGATGTTGGGAAGCCGAGGAGTCTGTGCCGATCCTCCAGGACCGTGAGCCGCAAGGCGCTAGCGGGCTGTTGATTTAATACCAACCCGAAGCGGCAGCGAGGCAGAAACGCTGAATTCCTCGCTGGCGCTTCGGGTTGGTATGACCATGAGCCGCAAAAACCACTAAATCAACACCCCGCTAGCCGCGGGTAATTGATCTGCAAGAACCGGCGGCTAGCGCCTTGCCGCTCTCAAAACCAGCAGTAATCAGACAGAATCCCAGACGCAAAAAAAGCTGAGATACCTTTGCAGATACCTCAGCTTTGCGTGTTGACTTATGGGGCGATTGATGACTTAGTTCAGAATCTTCGCCGTGTCTTCGATGATCTTTGCGATCGCTTCTTCTGACAGGTCACCGGCAGCGAAGGCATGGTTTACCTTAACGTTGCTGTCAACCCACATCATCACCGTGACGTTCGCTTTTTCATCGATTTTGTACTTTGTCGGTCCAACAGCGTTTTCAAACACTGTCAGCGGCGTGTGCGTGATCTTCTGCTCTTCGGCAGTCTTTTTCAGGGCGGCTTCCTGAGCATCAGGATCGTCTGACAGCACGGTCACAAAGGCTGCCATTTTCTTTTCTTCCTGCTTGCCGACGACTTCGTCAATCTGCTTCACCAGTTTCGCAGTATTCTCGTCCATTTTGCGAACAAAAACACTCACAACCGGTCTTGCGCCGTATTGACATCGGTAGCAGAGTTTCTTTCCGGCAAGTGGCCCAGTCACGTCTGTGACGTTGAAGGCATCCGGATAAGCATCAACCTGCAAACCTGACTTCAGATCTGCCGCAGACGCGAACTGACAGGCCGACAGCATCAGCCCCATCACACACAACACTACAAACTTCTTCATACTGTTCATCTCCCTGTTCTGAGTCATTCAACAAGTGACACCTCGAAAACTTCGAGATGTCTTACCACAATCGAATCGATCCGAAAAGCATCCGTCACCCACAATTGCTCCGTAACGGGCAGGCGATTATTCTTTCTGAGCCGCCAATCGTCGAACTGTTTCCAGGATTTTCCTGGAATCCTGCTCGACATCGACCGCCGTATCCTTATGCACAATTTTTCCGTCGGTGTCAATCAGGAACGTCCAGCGACTGGCCGTCACGCCTCGTACGAGGGATCTTTCCACGCCGTCCACCTTTCGCGTGATTGTAGCGCCTTCCCGGACCGGTACACCAAAAGCTTTTGAGATTTTCCCATCTTCATCGGACAACAGCGAAAAATTGAGCGAATTGACTCTGGCAAACAACTGATGATTATCTACCGAATCTCCGCTGACCCCCACAACTTCCACGCCAGCTTCTTCCAGGTCTTTCATCTGGTCTCGAAAACCACAGGCATGTTGAGTACATCCGCTGGTCAGATCGGCTGGGTAAAAATAAACAACCAGGAATTTGCTGCCGATGTGATCTTCTGATCGCCAATCCATTCCGTCTGCAGCTTTGGCCTGGAACATCGGAACGACATCGCCTTCGCTGAGAGTCACCTCCAAAGCGTCCGCAAATCCCACCTGTGTCAGCGGAATTATCATCAGAGAAAAGATCAGGCTACGCAACACCAGACAACGCATTGAATCCTCCGGCGACTTCGAGAGAATCCGTTCCATCATCAAGCGCTGGTCCCTCAACGCAACATAAGGAGTTCTGTCAGTTTTTTCCGCGGTAGTTCACTGGGATGCCAGAAACTGGCAGGCAAATCTTAACTGGACTTTTTTTCAAGTCGCGAAAGAAAAGATTACTTCGGGGGGGGGCAGGATCTGAACAAGCAGGCTGAACAAGCAGGCGGTCGGGGAGATTGTACGAAGTCCAAAGGCCCTCGTCAAATCCGGGCGTCATTCACACCTCAATTCCTCAATTGAACACACTACGTCGCGAATGTCCTGTCTCGCTTGTGCCAATCACTCCCCGGCATCCTGGCAAGAACGATGCAAATATCGGCACCTGCGGTTCACGTCATTTCGCCTGCAGGAAGTGCTGTCGCGCGCTTGACTGTGGCGGGATTTGCCGGAGTTTGGGGTAGGCAGGGGAGTTGTCATGATTTGTGGGAGTTCAATGGCTTGAATCTCATTGAGTTGCAAATCTGTCGACTGATATACAACGACTCGAACGGTCCGATCTGCAGCAGGCCGGTTTGCTGCATTGATCTCGTGATGCGTATTTTCTTGAGTTGCTGACTGCTGGATCAAAACAGCGGGAGATTTTTCATGGCATTTCGCTGCATCCTGCTCTGGTCAATCCTGAATCTTGGGTCTGTCTGCTTTGGACAGGGCCTGCGGATTTCCACGCACGTTTATGATGTGGAAAAAGCGGCTGCACCCGGCGAGATGTTGAGCAGCAGCCTGAGCCTGTGTCACAATGGGCGGGTTTATGACTATGTCAATGCCGCTGATGAAGTGGTGATCTTTGATCCGGTCGAACGGCGATTTACAATCCTGAACAATTCTCGCGACTTATCCACGACACTGACATTCGATGAAATTCGTCTGAAGCTGGATTCCCTTCAACCCCGGACCGCAAAGTACATTCAGGAGCTGCGCTCGACAGGAACACCTTCGGCCGCACGTATGGCAGACGCGATTACCTTCCAATTGCATCCGAAGTTTGAACAGTCGTACGACCCGATGAAAGAGACACTGGTGTTGTCGTCTCCGTCATTGACGTATCGCGTTGAGACACGCAAGTGGGCCGACGGTGATCAGGTGGAACGCTATCTGGCATATGCTGACTGGACCGCGCGGCTGAACTTTATTCTCCATCCAAACAGCCTGCTTCCCGAACCGCGAATCGCTCTCAACGAAGCGCTCCGAGGTCTGAACGGTCGGATGCCGGTCAGCGTTGAGCTGGATCTGCGTCCGAATGACAACCTGCATCTGCGAGCCGCACATCAATTGACTCGCACTTTGAGCGAAGACGATCATCGCCTCATTGCGAAATGGGAAGCGGATCTGAAATCGAAGCGACTTCAAAGAGTTCCATTTCTCAGCTATCAGCAGTCCGTACTGATTTCGAAATCACGCTGAAAGCATCTCCTGTTTTACAGGCGGCGATTTCCGGACGAAACGTAAGCTCCGATCACGATGATGATCCCGACAAATCCGGCGATTGCGGAAGTCGCGGAAGGACCGGACGATGTGGAACCGACAGTCGGACCGTCGGCCGCATTCAAAGCGGCATACTCCCAATCCGACTGCGTTGTCGCTGGCAGTTCATCGGGCTCGCCAGCGGTCTGAGCCTCTGACGGTGCCATGATCACCGGGGTTTCGTTCAGGGTTACCGCCAGTTGATCACTGTAAATAAACACATCCGATGTTTTGTCCGCGCTGTTGCGCGCAGTTTCGGTTTGTGGTGTTGCGGAGCCTGTTTCTGCGGACTCTGCGATTGTTTCGTCGTCTGCGGTCTGACCCTGTTTCAGAGGACCTGCGGCGTATTCAGATCTCCAAAAGGCGGAGTCATAACCGAGAGCATCGAATGCGGCTTGTCGCATATCACCCCCGGGAGGGTTTGGCTTGAGCTGTGACGAAAGCTGCGATGTCGGAGGATCCATCTGCGGCATGGAAGCGGCACTCGGCATTTTCTGGATGACCGTCAGAGTCAGGCCAGCGAATAACAGCACACTTTTGAGTCGCATGATCAAATCCATGGAGTGAACGAAAATACGCCA
>JANOUN010000312.1:0-6503 GCA_031416875.1 Planctomycetota bacterium
ACTGATAGACAGACCGTCCCTGCTGACCCATACCGATAATAATGACCTTTTCTCCCCACCAGTTGAACTGCGACACGATCTTGCGAGTGCAGAAACGAGCTGGCGGAGCGACCGCCACGGTCATTGGAAATGCCATGACAATCGTCAGGATTTCATTTCTGGTCACCTGACCAACCAAGCCGTTCAAGGCGATAAGAAGCACGAACGAACCGCAGATTGAAGTCACCTGACTTCGGAGTTCGCGGACCGGATTCATGCCAGAGGCAGGAAACAATCCGAGAAATGTTCCCATGATCAGGTGACAAAGACAAACCCCGAACAGATTGTTCCAGAGACCAGCGTAATAGTGGGCTCCAAAAAAAAAGTAAGTGCACAGCGTCGCTACCAGATACGCCGCCGCAATTGCCAATAAGTCGGCAGCAACCAGCGGAATCGATGTCAGTACAACCTGACGATAACGGGAAACCGAATCGGCTCTTGAGGGCAAGCGCTCGGCCGTTTGAATGCCGTCGATCATGCTGACCCCAGGGACGATATTTGTCAGGGTTGACATGGCGTCCGTCGAGATGAGCGGTTGTATCAGTTGCGACGAACCCGCCACAGTATTTTCCTTCGGGAAACCCTCGTACTTCAGGAACTCAGCAGCCCCAGCAAGTTTTCCGCCTACGATACGCAACCTTCATCTCAGGGGAATGGAAATCCATCTCCAATCGGGAAGAATTTCTACATCGGAACGCATCCCCACGTTGGACAGGTCAGCAGAGCCCGTTTTTTGGGCAAAAACAAGCAAAACAGCTACTCTTTGATGCTTATTTCTGTTCATGCGTTCATAGGACAATCGAGGCACCAAGGTCCGATGTGTGATTCTGTACAGCTAAACTCGCCTCAGTTTTGGTGGAACTGTGAACTGTAGCGATCCCCTATTCGCGCTTCGCCAGTGTTCCGGAAGTGCGGACTGTAGCGAAGGTGTGGATTGCACCCATTTTTGTTGCCGTACCGGTCTGGCGGTTCCTCAATTCATGCGGATTCTTGCGGTTGCAACTCCTATTCGCTCATCCTGATGCTGCAGGTTGAAATCCTGCTATTTCAAAACTCTCGAAATCACGACTCTTTCTCAAACGGCCGATGTTCCTGCCATTGGTCATTAGAGAAACAGGAGTCTCTGCAATGTGGAACACGGTGGTTTCTAAAGGGCGTTTGAGTGCGTTCGCACTTTTCCTTTCCCTTTCAGGCTGTACAGCGCTTAGCGACTGCAAATACGAAGTCGGACAGAAGATCCGCACGAGTCAGGCATGGCATGAGTATGATGGTTGCCATGACCAATGCTTCACCTGCGACTACAGCAGTGGCTGGAAAGCCGGCTATTACGATGTCGCCACGGGAGGTGAAGGTTGTCCTCCGGTGATCGCCCCGAAGAAGTACTGGAAGCCTCCCGTCTTTGTCGAATATGATCCTTCTCTTCGCGACGACTGGTACTGCGGATTTCAGGACGGGGCCGCCTGTGCAAAATGCCAGCCGGATCACCATTATCTGCAGGCCTATCTGCCTCCACGAACCTGCTGCCCTGTGCAGGCCGCCTCTCATCCGGAGGTCATTGAGGAGCCCACAGTTCTTCCACTGGAACATCTTCAGAGGGATCAGACAGACGGAAATCCGGCGACTGACGCTGCCGCGCCGCTTGGTGGTCCTGCAACTGAAGAAGCCGCTCCGGCACCGTCAGTGCAACAACCTTCCGCGGTACCAACTCCTGCTACGGCACCCACTGCCGCAGATAACTACGAAAAAGATCCTGTACCTGTGAGTACGAAACACGTCCCGTCGGGGAATTCAACTTTTCGGGAACGGCTCGTCAAACAGTATCAGGAGCAACAACGGCAGCAGGCCAGTACTAAACGCGAATCATTGCTGCGGCAGTTGGTCCTGAATGCTGCTCAGCCATCAGTTGACAACGGTTTTTGATGCCATGCCGCATCCGCGGCATTCACGATGAAGACTCAAACTCGGTACTGACCAGGTTTCAACTCCAGCGATGGCAGGAAGGCCATTTCGGGAAGATTCCTAAAAATCTCTCAGGCAATCCAGTGTTAATAGTTCCGCCGCTTCAGGTGGCGCTGATTCAAGGATGGTACGAATGAACGGATCTTCTTTCTCCGGAAAACTGGCTTCCTTTCTGGTGACCGGTTTTGGAGCGATCACTCTGGTGTCCTCCGTCGGGTGTCATGCCATCACGGATGTGCATCAGTCCATTCCGGCCAGCAGACTGCCTTGCGAACTCTGCACAGAACCCCGTGAAGGCCGATCCGTGTTTCCCTTCACAGCTCTGGGACAGGAAAAACCCAAAGCCCATGTGATTGGTGCTGGAGACCAGTTGAGTATCTATGTACACGGTTCCGGTCCACCCGGCGTGGCTGAGACGCCCGTCCTGCAAAGATCGCAACCCATCAATCAACGTTACTATCCGCCGCACGGCAGCGCAGTAGGTGCAACCATTGGTCTGCCTTTCGAAGTCGATGCTGAAGGCGGGGTCGAGCTGCCCCTGGTGGGGAGAATTCCGTTGGCCGGACTGACATTGACGGAAGCAACGGACTTCGTCAAGAAAGTCTACCGTGACAAAAAGATCACGCTGGAAGACGCAGAACGGGTGCAGGTGGCACTGATCTCAGCCCGCGTGCATCGGATCGTGGTCCTGCGTGAGGACACACCATCTCCGGTTGTGCAGCTGGTTCAACCCGGACAGGTCGATCATATCCATCGCGGTTCTGCGGACGTGGTTGACCTGCCTGCCTATGAAAATGACCTGCTGCATGCCCTTGCCGTGACCGGGGGTCTGCCCGGTACCGATGCCGCACGCGAAATCTGGATTTTCAAGCGCAGCGGTCTTCAGGATCCTCATGCCATCTGTGCGGAAGAACTGCAGGCCCGGACGGCCAACTTTGTAGAAGGCGAAGTCTGCGAAAACCAGGTCGTCCGCATTCCTTTGACCGGTTGTCCCGGCGAAGGGTTGCCGTTCACGCAGGCGGACGTTCAGCTGGACAGCGGAGACGTCGTCTACGTCCCTCGCCGCGATGAATACTTCTACATCGGCGGTCTGGTCGGTGGTGCCAAGATTCCGTTGCCTCGTGATGAAGACATTGATGTCGTTGAAGCCATTGCTCTGGCCAACGGTTCTGTCGGTGGCCCGCTGGGGCAGTCCGGTCAGGCATTGGCATCAGGCACACCAGGTCACATGGTGCGGCCAACGCGAGTCATCATTCTGCGAGAGACTCCGGACGGACGCCAACTGCCGATCCGAGTCGATCTGGCCCGCGCCATGACTGATCAGAAAGAGCGCATCCTGATCCAGCCGAATGACGTGGTGATGCTGCAGTTCAAACCGCATCAGGCAGTCTTCAACGGAGTTGTGAATATGTTCAACTGGAGCTTCCTGATTGATCCGACAAAGATCTAAACGACGGTGAGCAGGCGTGGCACTGGCCTGGGGAATGGTGCTGTGCAATAAATGACCGAAGGAATTAAAAGGACGCGATGAATCCATTTATGGTTCATCGCGTCCTTTGTTGTTTTGCTCTGAGGCAGGCTTCCAGGAAAGTGAGCCGCTCAAGACTGCAATCCAGGAAACTTTGGAGTGCGATGACTGGTCATCGCCTTCTTTTTCAGTAACTTTCGCCCACCTCTCATCTCATGTCATTCAGATTGACTTCACCTGAAAACGCATTCACCCTTGCTTTGGTCTTCCATGCAGGATGCCTGACGCAGCATCAGGGGATTTACATCCCCCGCTCGCCTGAGAGCAAGCGATTCAAAGTGACATCGCAGACTGGACGTCTCCGCCACACGACTCAGAGATTTGCAAGCCCTTTTCGTGACGCCGTGATCCGAGCCGCGGCCTCATCGGCACTCTTTTCAGCCCGATCGGATGAATAGTATCCACCGTAGTAACCCCGACGTTCGAATCCTTCACCGCTGCCGAAAGTGTTGACTACACAGCCCAGCATTTTCGCGTTGGCGGCTCGCAGTGTTTCGACTGCTTCAGTGACCTGCTGCCGCGTATCATTTGCTGATCGGACTACCAACAGCATGCCGTCGGATTTCTGAGCCACGATAATCGGGTCGGACACAGCAAGGACCGGACCCACATCGATCACGACCAGTTGAAATCGTTCTCTCAGAGCTGCCAGAATCCGGTCAAAACTCTCGCCCTGCAGAAGTTCGGACGGATTTGTGACTCCGCCACCCGCTGTGATCAGCGTCAGGTTCGGGATTCCTGACGGGACGATGACATCGTCAATCGTAACCGTTTCCCGAAGCAACTCGGAGAGCCCGGTTGCATCTGGCACACCGAATCGCCTGTGAAACGTCGGCCTCCGCATGTCCGCTTCAACCAGCACAACGCTCATGTCGAGTTTAGCAAAGGCCGCAGCCAAATTCGCCACAATTGTCGACTTACCGTCCTGGGGCAATGGACTGGTCGCAGACAGAATTCGCAGACGGCCCTCGCGCACATCGCTCAGTAACAGCGTGCGCAGGATGCGGAAGGATTCCCCTTCAGGGGAATTATCCGGAACAATCGGAGACTTTCCATCTGTTCTCATGCGTCCCACACGCGTCAAAACGGGAATCCCGATCGCACTGTCAATTTCTTCCGAGGTACGGAATCTGTCATCCTGCTGGTCGTTCATGACACCCAAAAACAGCCCTGCCATCAGCCCTGCCATCAGGCCACCAATTCCGCACAGGCTCAGTTTTGGCCAAACCACTTCCCCTCGACGAGGAGCTTCCAGGATCTCGTGAATGTAGCCCCGCATTCCGGAGGCAAGATCCAGATCACGCAGCTGTTCCACAACACCGTCGAACAACAGCTGCGTTCTATCGACTCGTGATTTCATGATCCCTTCCTTCAGCTCAAAATCGACGAGCAGCCTCGCCTGTTTTTCAGCGTCTGCCAGCAGTGTTTCCATTTCCGTGCGAGTCTCACTAGTGTAAACCAGATCGCTCTCCAGAAATCCAATATACGCCTTCAGCAGATTTCCCGGAGTCAACTGCGTGTCCGTGGGAATTGCGCCGAGCGTTTCCTTTTTTTCATCGATAAATTTCTTGACCAGCGCGATTTCGGCCTGAAGATTCCGTACCTCTGGATGTCCTTCACCAAATTCCGCTTTCAGGCGTTGTTCCCTGGCCATCAGTGCGAGCATATTGGAATACTGCGCCCTGGCTTCCTCAAGTCGCTGTGGCTGATCGGCCAGAAAATCAGGCGACCTGCTCGCGTCCGCCTGAAGTGCGGCAAAGACACTCAAACGCTGAAGACTGTCCGGGTCGATCACTCCCAATGCGTCCATGTCAATCGTTGCTCCGTCCTTTTCACCCTGCACCAGCTGTTTGGCTCTTTCCAACCGAGTCTTGACCGTCGCCTGCTTGATATCCATCGTCAGCAGTTCCTCATGCAACCGCTTGTACTGTTCAAGGAATACGTTCCCGCTCCCTTCTCCCTGGAACAACACAGGTGCCTGTTGCCGGGCCGCGACGTATTCGTACTGGGCGTCTTCAAGGGCCGCCTCCAGATTACTCTGAGCGTCTTCCACGAGTCGCCCGGCTTCAGACATCGCTTGCGTCAACTGAGAACCGAGAAACATCTGGTACTCAATCAAGATCGCTTCCAGAATCAGCTTTGCATCGTCGGGATCCGGGTGGTCAAAACTGATGGAAAGTATTCTTGCATCCTTTGCGCTGCCGTCTCCACCTCGAGTAAGTTCAATATGGCTGATCACATATTCTGGTGCATCAACGTCCGGAGACAGTTGAGCCTTAATAGATGCGATCTCCAGGAGTCCATGTCGTTTCATCGCCGTTTCGACGATCCTCCGACTTCTCACGATTTCCATGTGATTTGCCAGAACGTCTTCGTCTACGATCGACTGGTCCTCAATGCTTCCAGGATCAGTGGACGTGATCTGCGGACTCCGCTGACTCACCATGACTTTGGCGCGGGACTGATACCATTCCGGAGCGTTGATCCAATACGCTGACGCCAGTGCAACTCCTTGACTGACGCATGCCAGGATCAGCCACATCTGGCGTTTCAGGATGTCGCCCAACCGTAAGGAAGTGCCCGCTTGGGAAGAATCGGCGAGCATGAGCGTTCCCATGCGAGACGAATCGTGGGGTTTTCCGTTCCTCGTGGCTGTAGACGAATTCAGCATTTGTGTGTGCCGCTGGATTAACCAGCTCTCCTTAATGTGATCAATCTGACGGGATGCAGATCCAAGCTGTGAATAGACGGAGTTTTCCGAGCCTTTTCATTTAATTACCGAGGCACTATTCCTTTAGCAAGCAGAATTTGGAACTCCCGCCAGAAATCGCATTCTCCGTTTTCAGCACGATCGGAATCGCCGGTGGATTCGTCAAAATGCTACGAAAATCGGGAAAACGCAGCGCCGAATTCAGGGGTAGGCCGGACCCAGCGAAGCGCAGTTCCGGGAGGTGTCTGGCAATTGCCGGAACTGCGC
>JANOUN010000313.1:0-6323 GCA_031416875.1 Planctomycetota bacterium
ACCCACGGCACCTGATCCCATTGATACAGCCGGCGAATCTCTTCGCAAACCGCCTTGACGGTTTGAGCCATTCCGCGTTGTTTGAAGGCTGAGTGCTGCATAGGGGGATCGTCTCAAAGCGTTGCGAAAAGAGCTGTTGCCTTTCCTGCTGGAAGTTAAATATAACTTCCGCCTGTTCAAACGCAAACCCAAATGACTGGAGATCGCGATGATGCCGCGCAGCTTGTTCGATGAACCAATGTCGGTCGTACCGTGCCCAAGGTGTCTGGAATGCCTTGATTCGGGAGTCTTCCGCTCGATCGAGGCAGTATTGCCATTGCCAAAATTTCCAAGCCTCGCACGCGATGGCTCGGGACAATGTTGTCGCGATTGCGAGGCAGCAGATCTCCTCGAGCGGATGAATTCGGCATTGTCGTTTACGATGGCCCGTCTGGCCGTTGCCGAAACAAGGCGCGAGCAATTTCGGATTCCGGGCGTGCCGCTTGGGTTGGTTGGCGATGGTATTGTAAGATGCAACGCCCCCGGTGATTTCGACCAACACTGGGATTGGCTGTGCGTTCAATTTCCTGACCATTCCCAATTGGAATAGCTGCAAA
Organism: Planctomycetota bacterium; assembly: GCA_031416875.1. GTDB lineage: Bacteria > Planctomycetota > Planctomycetia > Planctomycetales > Planctomycetaceae > SXXK01. The sequence continues at coordinate 597 of JANOUN010000313.1, forward strand.
CATGTTCGCCAGAACGCCTTTTGGAAAACTTTGGGCATTTTCCGGTGCACAGCTTGGCCATCCGGTTTACCTGTCGTCTGTCGATGTGGCGGAGCTGCAGAAGTGGACATTCAGCGACGTACCACACGACACTCGCAAAATCAGCCGCCGGGCGCTAGCCCCCGGTTCCCATCCGGACGCTAGCGCGTTCCGGCTGATAGCACTTCCGCCAATAGTACTGGGAACCAGCCAAAGCTTGAGCACTACGAAAGCAAAAGGCAGCGATGATCTGGTGTACCTGCACCTGGTCGAGGAGATCGAGTGGACGGTCATTGCAGGACACGACACGATCGCAGCCATTGCCGCAGACATTTACCGTACCAGCCATATCTCGGTCGAATTCCACACCCAGTGCAATTCAGCCCAGCTTGCACAGTTGGCAGATAAGAACCAACGTTCCGCCGCACTCACAAGGCACGCAAAGCGATCAGTCCTTGATGATCGTGGCGAATGGATGGCAGTTACTCGGCAAACAATCGACCAGGTCACGATTTTCACCGGCCGAGTCGACATGACCAAAACTGCCTTATCCAATCGATCCCGCAACCTCTTCACGTTCAGTGCAATTCACCAGGCCAACCAACAACTGCTCGCCGATCACAAGCAGCAATCGGTCGAGGACCGGGTTGCCATTGCTGTGCAATTCTGGAACACCGTCGCAGCGAACATGCCCGACTGGCAAGCCGCCTATGCCGAAAAGATCCTGCCTGCGGATTACCGCAGCGAATTCGTCTGCGCCCACGGTATCGCCTTAGCCGGACTCGCACGCTTGGGCCGAACGTTGCTTAGCGAATTTCCAAAGACCTGGCCCGGTAAACTGAAAAAACTGCGCACCATTAACTGGCGCCGCAGCAACACCACCACTTGGGAAGGCCGCGCCATGATCGCCGGCCGCCTTTCCAAAGCCAGTACCTGCGTGGTGCTCACGGGAAATGTGTTAAAACAAACACTGGGAGTGCCACTCAGCGACCACGAAACCGCCGTGGAAGCGGCCTCGACGAATCCTCGTAGGTAATTGTTCCCCCGAACAAGCGTCACGTCACTCCCAAAGTACGATGGGCATTCCTGCCCGTCGAAACCACCTCAATCACGAGTCGGACAAGAATGTCCAACCTACATTCTTCCTGTCGCTCCGCCGACCGAAATCTGCATTCTGCGATTCCCTGAACACTGCACACTGAAAACAATGATCATCCCAACCCATGCAACTTCCGATGCGCCGCGAGGTTCGCTGTCAACGGCCAGTGCCGTTCTTCCCGAGGCAACCGGATACGCCTGCCAATCATCTGCTTCAGCGACGTTTGGTCCGGCGAATCTTCATCAAACGCGGCCTCGGCCACGATCACTCGAAAATCGTCGTCCAGCGACCACAGGCCGACATCAAACAACCAGTGGGCGTTTTTGCAGAGCGACAAACCGTTTCGCACATCGTTGTTCTTCGAACTCCGAAACGGCGCGATATGTGCCGCATCGACGATGGTTCCGCGATCGACAGTGATGATGCGATAGCCCGTCAACGCGCAGGTGTAGTTGTACGCGGGAACCACGTCCAATCGAAACCTCGCACTGCGGCCTTCGGATCGAGCCTCCTGTTCCGGCGTTTCATCGGAATCTGATTCCGGAATCACCACATCAGCTGGCAGCCCCATAATTTCACGCAGAGCAATCTGCTCCTCTGGGCGAAAGTACTTCTCAATCAGAATCGCGGCAGCCCGCTGGCGAAACTCCGCATCAAGACACGCCGCACGAAAATCCGGGTCGATGCGAGCGCAGGTTGTCACCGAACGATGCATCGACGGTTCGCCATGCTTGTCGAGCGGCGTCCATACACCGGATGATTTCAGATGATGGAACGGCATCCGGATATCCAGCTTTTGCTTCCGCCGATGAGCCACAATGTGCTCAAACAGTTTGAACTGATACACCAACTCCGGCGACAGCAGCAAGACCTCCAGCAAATCCCCATCCCGCTCCGCGGCTTTCAACACCGTCAGCAACAACAACGGCTTATGCGGCGCCTCCCCGCTCGGATTCACATCACGCAGTTCTGACAACCATCTCTCAAATGCCATACTGCGACCGTCTTTCACGAAAGTTCTATGACTCGAACAAACTCACCGACAACTTTCAATTCTTTTGCGTCGCTCTCCGTGATACGAATAGACGAACAAGCTGGGTTTAGCGGTCGCAGTTCTACAGTCTCGTGCATCCATCCTTCGTCAGTTGCGACTTTCGTGGAGTGATACTTCTTGACGGTGTACCGTCCGCCATCTTCAGGGGCGAGGTCAGTTTGAAGTTGCATGAGTATCAGTCGACCGTTCCGTGTTCCGGCTGGGCAGGGTTTAAACAGACACCATGCGCCATCCGCAATCTTCGGCTCCATGGAACGACCGACAACCTGAGCCACAAACATGCCTTCGGCGAGTTTCTCGTTCGGCACCTTCACCCAGCCAGATTCCGACGGAATGCCATCTGGTCCCCAACCACCTGCCGCAGCGGTCAGATCGTAGACTGGCACGTGCGTTGTGTACCGTTGCTTCGGCTTAACTCGGTCCACGATCGTCGGTTTCCCCGTGCTCGAAGTTTCGCGAGGTTCCGAGTGCGGCAATTCACCGGCGATCGCGACGGGCGACGCGGACCAGACGTCTCCATCCTTCGTGAACCTGACCACAAATCCAGTACCTGGAAGGCCAGCATTGAGGCCAAACCACTTTCTCAACAGATCACTCAGTTGGTTGGTTTTCTCACCTTCCGGTGCTGCCACATTACACGCCACCTTGACGAACTTAAACTTCCATCGCGATGCATCGGGCAGTTGCACATCAGTTGGTCCAACGGGTCGTCCGGGACAGACAGTTTTGTCAGGAACGAACAGGATCGGCCGACCGTTCGCATGCGAGACCTTTGCCTCGAAAGTGAGTGTTCCGTTCGCCTCAGTATCTATCTTCCATCGCCGCACATACTGAGCGAGCCGCCAGTCGACGATTTCAGAAGTCAGCGCTTCGAGTGCCAGCTGAAGCTTCGGAATGATTGTCTGCTGAAATCGAAATTGCTCTCCTTCACGTCCAAACCATTTCTTTCCGCCCTGCAGATCCGTCCAGCGATCAATCGGCCACTTGTTCCACCACTTAGTCCATTCAGGATCATCTGCCATCGCATGGTCGACCGCGTGTCCGTCTCCCTGAAGGTCTTTTCGCAGGACCTCATGATTCTGCAGATACTTTCTGCATGTACGAGCAAAGTCATTTAGATCGACCGCAGCCGAAATGGACTCCTGATCCAGCAAGACTCTCAGTACAACCATCTTGTACGATTTTGTCATCGCCGTCGCTTCGAGCATCTTCAGCCAATCGCCAAATTGCTCGCAGACCTGACCTTCACTCTCGTCCAAGTCGCCCTCGATACGGCAGAACTCGAACCAACTCCCATCTCGAGCGGCAATCGCCCGAGGGAGAAATCCCTGATTGAACACTTCCAGAATTGTCGGCCTGCGCCCCAACTCATCACGCATCGCTCGGTACGCTTCGATCGCTTGTGACGGTCCAGTCGGAATAAACTCGCGAATCAGATCTTTGGCTTCGACTTCAACGTCAACGAGGCATCCGTCAGGAAGATCGGCCATTTCCCCGTTCAGCCATTTCTTCAGCGTCGTCCAGTTCGCGGCCGCCTTGTGGAGCGACAGGATATGAATCAAACGTTGAGCAAAGATGCGGTGGTTGCCCACGAAGTCGATCAGCAGCAGTCGCGACTTCCCCTCACTGGCCCGCAGGCCACGACCGAGCTGTTGCAGAAAAACCACCTTCGATTCGGTTGGTCGCAGCATGATGACACGATCAACCGCAGGGATGTCGAGCCCCTCATTGAACATGTCCACCACGCACAGGCACTGCAGCTTCCCGCGACGAAGGTTTTCGAGCGATTCCGAATAGCTATCGCTACCACCTCCCGAAAACACGGCCGCTGCCCGTAGTCCTTTGCTACGAAGCCAGTCCCGAGCAAACAACGCATGTCGACGAGAACAGCAAAACACAATCGTGCGATCGGCTGGATGTTTCTCCATCGTCAGCCACAGCCGATCCATTCGTTCACTGCGGATAACGCGATCTTCGAGTTCCTCTATTGCAAACCGACCATTTCGCCACGGAATCTGGCCGAAGTCCACCGTGTCCTTGATCCCGAGATAATGAAACGGAACGAGCGATTCTTCCGCGATCCCGTCGCCGATCGAAGCATGATAGGCGAGGTTGTCGTCGAAGATGGAGGCGACATCGACACCGTCGGTTCGCTCTGGCGTTGCAGTCAGCCCGAGAATAAAACCCGCGTTCAGTCTTGCGAGCACTCGCCGGTAGCTCGGTGCATGTGCGTGGTGGACTTCGTCCATGACGACGAAGTCAAAGTGTTCCTCTGCAAGCCGATCAAGACCAGAAGGCCGCGACAGTTTCTGAATCGACGCGATCACCAAATCGCCGTCCAATTCACTACTGGCACCGATGTACCAGGACGTCTTCCCTTCGCCGAACGATTGGTCGAGCACCAGCGAAAGAGCCGCCTCTGCCTGTGCCAGAATATGGGCTCGATGAGCGATCACAAGAACTCGCGGTCGCCGACCAAGCGATACGCCAACTTGTTTCGCATCGAATGCCGCCAGCCACGTCTTTCCCATTCCGGTTGCGACAGCGACTAAGGCGCGATAGTAGCCGGCTGCGCGAATCTTTAGCAGAGCAGCGAGGGCTTCTGTTTGCCACGGTCGCGGATCGTACGCGCCTTGCCGTTCATCGATTCTCTCCGCTTCAAAATGAACCGAACGAAAGGACTTCGACTTCTCTGCATACTTCGTCAAGAGGTCTGCACTAAGCTCTGACGCGACGTCCCAAAGCGATGAAAACTCCAGCCGAACCTTCTCGTGAACCTCGGGGGCCGCCTGCCTATTGCTGAGCAGGTTCCATTCGACTCCAGTCTGCAATGCGGGGCGTGAAAGATTGCTGCTTCCAACCACGATCACGCCGGAACTGTCGTCCGAAATCTGCCATGCCTTTGGATGAAACGATGTCGGCGAGGACGGCAGCCGACTTGTTTCAATCAATTTTGCCTGCAGCCGCGATTCGTTGAATTCTTCGAAGGCGACATTGATCCATCCCATGAGCCGCCAGAGCGCTTTGGCGTCCGAGATGTAGAGGTAATCGCTGACGAGAATGCGAACGCGGCCATCGTTGCGAATTGCTTCAAACAACCGCTCTTCGATGACATCAAGCCCCGAAAGCTGCACGAACGAGGCGAGTACATCAACACACTTTGCTCCGGCCAGTCGCCAAGAAAGTGCATCCCAAAGCGGAGCGTTCGGGTACCCTGTCGCCAGCGTGAGCCCAGATTGAGTGGCAGGAGGCGAGTCACTGTTTGCGAGATAATTGCCCTTGCCGGGAATGACATGCCGGATTCCACCACGCGGATCTGCAACATCGCCACGGTACCGGGGAATCACATGAATATGCAGATGCGGTACCGTCTGGCCCGCAGCTTCTCCCGCGTTGAATCCAACGTTGTAGCCATCTGGCCTTGGCTTCAAACGTTCGTCAAGAATTGACTTAACTTCGTTCACAAGGGCCATCAAGGCGGCCTGTTCTTCCTGAGTTGCTTCAAACCATGTCGCCACCAACCGTCGAGTCACAACGAGGGCATGCCCGGGAGTCA
>JANOUN010000314.1:0-7040 GCA_031416875.1 Planctomycetota bacterium
CTCAGGGATGTTTTACCCTGGGGTCGATCGGACAGTTGAGCCCTGATCTTGCCGCCTGGCTGCCCGTCATCCTGAGCGGGATTATCAGCACCTGGACATCCGGCTTCGTGCAGACTTAGGAGTCTGTCCTGATACTCCAAAACTGTGAGCCGCAAGGCGCTAGCGGGGTGTTGATTTAATACCAACCCGAAGCGCCAGCGAGGCAGAAACGACTGAATTCCTCGCTGGCGCTTCGGGTTGGTATGATCATGAGCCCCAAAAATCACTAAATCAACACCCCGCTAGCCGCGGGTAATTCGCCTGCAAAAAACCGGCGGCTAGCGCCTTGCCGCTCACAACAAAGGCGATATTCAGACAGACTTCTAGGCCACATGCGGATACTGATCAGACACGACTCGCATGGTGGGTCCAAAGCTGGAAGGGATGCTGGGAATCGGATGCTTCTCTTCGATCAGTTCACCTCGCAGGACGCGAATGTGAGCTGGAGCTTCAATTCCGATTTTCACACTCCCCGTTCCCGTCTTAATCACTTTGATGACAATGTCATCGCCAATTCGGATGGTTTCTGCCGCTTTGCGTGTGAGTACGAGCATGACTAAGTACCTCCTGTAAGTTTTTGCTTCTCAGAAATCGTTTCTGTCGACACCGAGCAGAAACTGTTGTTGTCATGTTGAATAGTACATAGCGAGAAGTGTGCCAAATGTGATTTACTTTCTTTCTGCCACGCACGATTCTATGTAACTCATTTACTTATAAGGCGTTAAGTCATACATCGTATTGCGCAAAATCTGCCGGTTAACACCCTGTGGTAAACTGGTGATGGCAATGATTGCAAAACGGTGTCGGCGAGCATTAAAAATGATTGTCATATCGACAAAATACGTTGTTGGATCGAATACGACTCAAGTTTCATGGTGTCGGATACGAGACAGCATGGTCATCCCGTTTGGGTGTCGTCGCCGTGATTGGAATCCTGTTTTTATTTGCGTACAATCCACAGCCTGTCGTCGGTTGGCGAAGTTTTTGAAGTACACACTTGCTGGAGTCACCTGAATGCTGCGTCGCAGTTTTGTTACGATGGCCATCGTCTGTCTGTTGTCCGCAACGGCTTTCGCGGAAGATAAGCCTGGGGAATGGAACGAACTCTTTGACGGGAAGACCTTCAAAGGCTGGAAGCTGAACGAGAACAAGGAGTCGTGGTCCATTGAAGACGGGAATCTCGTCTGTCATGGTGAACGCAGCCATCTGTTTTATGTGGGTAATGACAGGCCGTTCAAAAACTTTGAATTCGAATGCGAGTGCATGACGACTCCGGGCAGCAATGCCGGGATTTACTTTCATACAAAGTTCCAGGACACCGGCTGGCCACGCTTTGGTCAGGAAGTTCAGGTCAACGTCTCCCACAGCGACCCCAAAAAATCCGGCAGTCTGTACGGTGTTGTCGATGTCGCAAACCCGCCGCTCAAAGACGATGAATGGTATAAGACGTACATCAAGGTCGAAGGCAAGCATGTCATCGTTAAAGTCAACGACACCGTGACGGTTGACTACACCGAACCGGACGGCAAAGAAGCGTTCTCCGCTGACTTTGAACGCCGCATCGGCGAAGGCACATTTGCTCTGCAGGCGCATGATCCAAAAAGCAAAGTCTACTTCCGCAACCTGAAGGTTCGTCGCCTGCCGTAGTTGTCTGAGTGATCAGTTATGTTTCACGCAGGACGGGTCCGGAGATCCGTCCTGCACTGATTTTGGGAGTGCTGTCGGTGCCCGTGTTGATGGAACTCAGTCGTGTGATTGTGTCTGACCTGAATGATCAGCAGGCAATGTATCTGCGTGAAGTGGGCGGAACGCGGACGTTTCCGATTCTGATTGGCCAGTTCGAAGCGCAGGCGATCAATCGACAGTTGCTGGAGGAAGAACCATTCCGCCCGATGACTCATACTTTGCTCAAAAACGTCGTTGCGGCGCTGGGCGGAGTGATCGAAGAAGTCATGATTACGGAGATGAAAGAGCACACGTATTTCGCAGTGCTCAAAATTCGGGTCGGTGTGACAGTCCATGACGTCGATTGTCGGCCCAGTGACGCGATTGCGATGGCCGTACATTATTCACCGCCCCTGCCGATTTATGTCGCCGAACAAGTGCTGAACGAAGTGGGTTGAATCGCGGAGCATTGAACAGGAAAACTCGCATGTTGACGAATCGGGGGCCTTCCTATCGCTTTCGAAGCCACCTGATTGGGATTCGATGTTCCTTAGGGCGATACGGCCAGGGATGTGCTGTGATATCGGCCGTCATGCTGACGGCGCTTGCGGTATCGTCCGTTTCTGCTCAGCCGATCCGTGATGTCCCGGGTTTCTGGGGGCTGCGACCGGGGAACGAAATCACGGTGGTGGTGGTCAGTTCGCGCCGTACGGACATTGCCGTCGATGGTCAGCCGGAAGTCACTCGGGAGTCAACTGAATCACTTCAGATCCAGTATCGTGTCGTGGCCATCGAGCGATCCGGTGACGTCATCGTCAAAGCCATTGTTCGAAAAATGGATCGCCAGCCGCCGTCGTCTATTCTGGCTCGACTGACTGGTGCGGCGTTTTCGCTCGCGATTCACCCGGATGGCAATGTCAGCACGCTCACCTCGGAAGGTCGCGACGCGCTGGTGACGCACCTGTCCAATGGTGATCCGGAAAGCGCTCAGATTCTGAAGAAATGTCTGACTGATGAAACGATCGGGTCCTGGTTCAGCGTGCCTTTCTGGATGATTCGGCCCGTGGTGGATGACGATCCGCAGGACGCATGGGAACGCAGCCACGACGTATCGCTGGGAACACTCGGGTCACTGCAGCTGGATCTGAATTTCCGCCTGAGTGACGTTCAGGACAGCATGGCGAATGTGGTGATCGCCGGTGACGCACATTTTCGCCCGCTGGTACTTCCCGACACAGTGGCTGCTGCGTTGCCGTTTCTGTCGAACGCCAGCGTCGAGATTGACGAAGTCTCGGGCACAGGCCGCATCTATGTGGCTGCGCCGGATGCGGACAAGCAAGATGCGGACAAACCGCCTGGGGCACGACCGGAATTTGAAACCGTCGAATGGACACTGCGACTCCACGGCGAGGCACAGTTGCCAGCGGCAAAACTGGCAAAAACCGCTGCCATCCCCGATGCGGACGATGACAACTCCGCCGAACAGGATGTGTCGCGCAAGACTGGCACTGTCACTTTCAGACAAACGCAACACCATAGCTGGACCCTGCAAAGCTCTTCGATCGGAATGCCGGGGATGTTCGAAAATGATCGCCTGATGATACCAGCCCCGCAATGAGTAGTCAGCAATTCTGCGTGGGGTCAGCTTTCACTTTCCCGACGCTCAATGAAAACTCCATGCTGTTTGACAAACCTGACAAGCTGGAAGCTTATCCCGCTTTAAAACAACTGTCCGTGTGCGACGTCTGTGCGTTGCTGTTGATGTTCTGTGTTCGAGGGATTGCAACTCAAAATGGAACCGCTGCCTGCTTCCGCGCTGCGATGGCGTTGTGATCCGGATCAGTTTGACTTCGATACCACGGCACAGTTTCAGGAACTGGACTGTGTCTTCGGTCAGCAACGTGCGGTAGAAGCCGTGCGTTTTGGCATCATGATCCGCCGGGAGGGCTACAATATTTTTGCCCTGGGGCCGCAGGGAACAGGCAAGCATTCTGTGGTGGAACGCTGTCTGCGGGATTGCGCGCCGGGTCAGCTAACGCCGTCGGACTGGTGTTACGTCAATAATTTTGACGATCTGCGGAAGCCTCTGGCGATCGCACTGCCAGCCGGTTCCGGAGTGCAACTTCGCGATGACGTCGATGAATTGATCGAAGATCTGACGAATGCCATTCCGGCGGCGCTGGAAAGTGAAGAACATCGCGCGCGGCTGGCTGATCTTGAACACGAAGAGGATGATGTGCAGGATGCCGCCTATCAGGCCCTGGCAGACAAGGCGGAGACTCAGAAGGTCCAGATGCTGCGGACGCCCGGAGGGTTTGTGCTGGCACCGGCACCGGAAGGCAAGGTCCTGGAGTCGGAGGAGTTTGACAAACTGTCGCGCGAGGAGCAGAAACGGCTCGAAAGTAAGGTGCAGGAACTGCAGAAGGAACTGCAGGCCATCGTCGAGCAGATTCCGTGGCGACAAAAACTGTTTCGAGACCGCGTGAAAGCTCTGCGGCGCGAGGTGCTGCAGCATGCGATCGGACACTTGTTGTCTCAGATCAAGGACAAATACCGGCAGGTCGTCCCCGTGCTGAATTATCTGGAGGCCATCGAGAAAGATATCCTGAAACGTGTCAATGAGTTTCAGCAGATCGAAGGCTCACCATTGGCACCGTCCGAGGAAACGCAGAACATGACTTTGGTGCTTGCGGAATACGAGGTCAATCTGCTGATCGATAACAGCAACACGCACGGCGCTCCGATTGTGTATGAGGATCATCCCAGCTACCACAACCTGATTGGCCGCATGGAACATGAATCCGAGATGGGGGCTCTGACAACGGACTTTTCACTCGTCAAATCCGGGGCATTGCATCGCGCCAACGGAGGTTATCTGATCCTCGATGCACAGCAGTTGCTGGAGCAGCCGTTTGCATGGGAAGGACTGAAACGCTCCTTGTATTCCCGATCCATCCGCATGGAATCCCTCGGTGAAATGATGAGTCAGATCAGCACGGTTTCGCTGGAACCGGAACCAATACCACTTGACCTCAAGGTGATCCTGCTGGGAGATCGGATGCTGTATTATCTGCTCTACGAAGCAGATTCCGACTTCGCCGAGTTGTTCAAGGTCTGTGCGGATTTCGATGACGATCTCGAACGGACTCCGGAAAGCTGCCGTTTGTATGCCCGCTTTATTGGCACTCTCGCCCGCGATGAGAACCTGCGGCCCTTGTCGCGAAATGCAGTGGCACGCGCCCTGGAACATTCCGTGCGAATGGCCGAAGACACGGAACGCTTTTCGATGCACGTACGATCGATCACCGACCTGCTGCGAGAAGCGGACTTCAGGGCTCAGGCCATCGGAAAATCAATCGTCGATGCGGAAGATGTGGAACTTGTGATCGTGAAGCAGCGTGAACGGTCAGACCGCCTCCGTTCGCGGGCCCTTCAGGAGATCCGGCGCGGCACCGTCCTGATCGACACCACCGGAGCAGTCACAGCTCAGGTGAACGGGCTGTCGGTCATTGAATTTGCCGATGTGCAGTTTGGTCAGCCAGCCCGCATCACGGCAACCGTGCGGCTTGGCCGCGGCGACGTGATCAATATTGAACGAGAAGCCGAACTGAGCGGGCCGATCCATTCGAAGGGCGTCATGATTCTGACCGCGTTTCTGGGCGACCGTTTTGCGCAGGAGCAGCCGCTGTCGCTGTCGGCAAGTCTGGTGTTCGAGCAGTCGTATGGGATCGTTGACGGTGACAGCGCGTCGATCGCCGAAACCTGTGCCTTACTGTCGGCTTTGAGCGGAGTGCCGATTCAACAGGGGATCGCCGTCACGGGCTCAATGAATCAGCACGGACAGGCGCAGCCGATCGGCGGCGTCAATGCGAAGATCGAAGGTTTCTTTCAGGTGTGTGCGGATCGAGGCCTGACGGGCGATCAAGGCGTACTGATTCCGGAAGCCAATCGCCGTCATCTGATGTTGCGGCATGAAGTCGTGCAGGCAGTGGAGTCAGGACAATTCTTCGTCCGCACTTATGAAAACATTGATCAGGCGGTCGAGATCCTGACGGGATGTTCCGCAGGTGAAATCGATGCACAGAGTGTCTATCCCCCGGCGAGCATCAACGGACGTGTCGCCGCCCGGCTGCTGCGACTGACGGAGCTGCGTTTGCGATTTGGGCGTGATCAGATCCACGGCGACAGCACAGACTTTACCGGTCCTTGAAGAGCAGCGGCAAACAGCGGGGTCAGGGTGATGCCTAAAATTCTTCTCGCCATGGATGCGTGTACTCAGCTTGAGCGGCTGTTACCAGCGGCCCTGTTGCTGGCCTCCGAACAGCACTCGGCGCTGCTCGGCGTGTTTGCCCAGAACAGCGCGCTGCTGCAGGGAGCTGCTTTGCCGTTTACGAATGAAGTCGGAGCAAGTTCCGCAGTCTGTTATCCGCTCACGGCCGATTCGATCGAGAAACGCGTGCGGCGCATTGCAGAAGAGATGCGGCGACAGCTGGCGGCTGCGGCGGATCGCCGGCAGGTGCCGTGGGAATTCCAGTTCTGCAGCAGCAGTATCTCACAAATCACCACGGAAGCGAAAGCCGACGTGGTTCTTCCCGGCTGGAACGCGATTTGGTCGCTGGCCAAAACGTCAGCCGGGCTCTCGGCAAGGAGGACGTCGGCGAGTCCGGTAATCGTGGTTGTCGATGAAGGTTCACCGTCGTCGGCACATATGATCAATACGGCGCGGCGTCTGATGGTGACGGCCGGACCACATCAACTGGTCATCCTGGCCACGCCCCCGTCGGCCGCATCATCCCGAACGGAGCCGGGGTCAGTGGCCGGTCGACAACCGGCAGAAGTGGTGATTCGTGTGGCCTCGACGGAACAGCTGACTTCACAGATTCGCCTGTTAAGTCCCACGGTCATGCTGCTGGGGCGAGATCAGAATCTTGCGGCAGACAGCCAGCTGCAAAAGAAACTGGCTTTCATGAAGTGCCCATTGGCGCTGGTACAGCCCGCTTGGTAGTTGTTGCGGCAGATGTGACGGAAAAGCCACGGCTGGCCAGTTGGTGAATTTGTAGGGTGTGACAAGCGGCAGCGCAGGCACACCATGCCGTGGATTCGGTGTGCCTGCGCGTTGCTTGTCACACCCTACAAGTTGCCCATGGTCAATAACTGGCTGATCACCCGGTTTTCAACTGCTGAAGAACCTCAAAGATGCGACCTGCCGGGACGACATACGAACCCGGCACAGCTCGCCGTGCCTGCTCCTGGAAGAAAACCAGAACAAGTTTGGAAACTCGTTTGCAATGATTGTCCGCCGCTCGAATACGCATGTTGCGTTTTAAGGTTGTTTC
>JANOUN010000315.1:0-3993 GCA_031416875.1 Planctomycetota bacterium
TTCCGGAGTATAAACCCCGGTTTCCTTTGATGAAGCGATCAGCTCTGCAGGGTACTTTGTCGTCGCCAGCACCAGCCACATCGCGGTCATGGCGGACGTGCCCGGGCTGAGGTGAAATACGAGTTGCCTGACTCCACTCGAAAGCACTTTGCCAACGACTTCATCCGCCGCTTCAAATACCTCACCGAAATGCATTGGACTTGAGAGCTTCACCTGATGAATGGTGATCGTTGCATCCGTCAGCGTTCTGAGCCACTCGGCATAGGCTGCGCCGTCCTTCTTTTGTGAATTCGAGATCAGCTCTACGGTAAAATAATCATGTTGCTTGACCGCCTGCCCGATCGGCCCAAGGCCTTCTTCATCCCCACGCGAACATTTCAGATCCGTGAGGCCGATCCAGCAGACGAGTGTTTTGTTCATTGGTTCGCTCAACCAAACAGTGGCAGCACAGGATTCCCGCCATACAAACCGTGTGGGCGGCCTGACAGATCGTTCAGCGTTGTCGCGGAAGGAACTCCGAGTGCGTGCAGCATCGTGGCCACGAGGTCGCGGGGGGACATGGGTTTGTCGGCCGGGAACTTTGCGATTTCGTCACTGGCTCCATAGACCGAACCGCCCTTGATACCGCCGCCTGCCATGAGTCCGCTGTAACAGAATGGATGATGTTCACGTCCGGCATTGCTCGACGTGATTTGCGGACGACGACCGAATTCACCGACCCAGACAACCAGTGTGTCGTCGAGCATTCCGCGGTCGCGCAGATCCGTCAGCACGGCCGCCAGAGCCTGATCGGACGGAGGAATGAGATCGTTTTTCAGTCGATTGAAATTGTTTCCATGCGTGTCCCAGAAATTTTTCCCGTCGTTGTGCCAATTGACCGACACAAACGGAACGCCGTGTTCCAGCAGGCGTCTGGCCATCAACACACACTGGCCGTGGATATTGCGGCCGTAGCGGTCTCGTGTGGCGGGGTCCTCTGCGCTGAGATCAAAAGCATGGCGAACCTGACTGGAACTCAGTAACCGAAACGCCTGCTCCTGTTGCGACGTCATGCCCAGCGTCGAAAGATCGGTCAGAGCCTGTTGCTGTCGATCAATCGATGCCAGCAACGCGCGACGATGATCAAGTCGCTGCGTGTCCAGGCCATCCAGCAACTGCAGCGCCGGCACGGACCAGTTTGGCTGACTCGGATCACCGGTGACCAGCATCGGATCGGCTAAGGGTCCCAGCCAACCTGCCGACTGTCCCGGAGATTCACCTCCGGGAGCTGCCGGATGAAATGTTTTCCACGGCATCGTGACGCTCGAAGGCAATCCGACGGGGACATCACGAAACCTGGACAGCAGCGCGCCAAGCTGTGGTGAATCGTCGCGGCTGGGCGGTTCTGCGTCGCTTTTATTGACCGGAGGAAGCTGCCCGGTCATCGCCGTGTGCGCACTGCTCAAATGCGCCGGATCGTCGTGATTCAGGGAACGGATCACAGTAACCAGATCGGTCAGCGGAGCGAGGTTTCGGAAATGCTCACAAATCTGCAGACCGGGCGTCGCGGTCGGGATCGCAGAAAACTCACCTCGTACTTCGCTCGGTGCGTGGGGTTTCGGGTCCAGTGTGTCAAGCTGACTTGGGCCACCCCACATAAACAACAGCAGGCACCGCTTTGCCTTTCCAAACCCCGCCACCTGACTTGCGACGGGCACGTAATCTCCGGCCAGCGCTTGCGAGAGAGCGAGGCTCGAAAGCAGTCCCGCAGCGCCAGCCGACAGCACTGCGCGCCGATGCACTGTCGAATGGCGCGCACACAGACGCTCGGCGGCACGCAGTCGCGCAGCAAACGAAGTACAGGTGTTGGAAGATAGAGGTGCAAAAAACATTGGCAGGCTTACGATTTGAACCGGTAGGAATTCGGCGGGGTTGCTTTTGAATCGACAATTACCGGATCTCGGGGAGAGATTCACTTCGATTCAAAACAGGCGGGAGATCGGGAACGATAGCTTAATTCGCCCGATCATGTCCAGTTTTCTGAGCAGAATCCCGTGCAACGGCCATGAATGACATGCACCACAGATTCATTCACAGCACAAATCTTTCAGCCTGGCGAGAATTACAGGAAGATCTGCGTCCTTAAGGATTCGCTCGCCACGTTGAGTGTTCCATGTCATGACAGGATATGCCTGAGTTGAATGATGACCAGCGATTTCTGAACCGACTTTGGCAAAGTCGGACGACTGTAAATCGATTTCGCCGAAATCGATCATCTTCGTCGAAGTCAATGGGGGCAGCATGACGATTTCGGCGAAATCGTCCTACGAGTGCGGTTTGGAGTACAAGACATATTTGCCTGACTTCAACCGGGCTTTGATGGGATTGTTGGCGATGTAGCGGCGGTAGTGTTCGAACTGCTCCGGGCTGCGAACCAGATGGTCAAAACCGTCCTCCTGCCAGAAGTGACCGGACTCACCAAGCACTCTGTTGATCTCACGTGCCTGGTAGCGTCGCCATGCAGCCGCTCGTTTGAGCATCGATTCAGGAGCGTGAAACGAAGCCAGCACATGGACATGATTGGGCATGACGACGAAGTCCATCAATTCGTAATCCGTTCCATTGAGATGTCGCAGGTTGTCTGCGACGCTTTTTGACAGCTCGGGCCGTTTGAGCACGCAGCTTCCATGGCAGTCGTCCAGGGCGTTGTCCCACCGTTCGCTGACTGCCCATTGAACCTGGTGACGCACGGCAGGCTTCAGACGATTCAATTCCGCGCGCCAGTTGCCGGCAGGATCGATTCCGTACTTCCGCAAAAGATCTTCACGTTCTCGCAAACATCTTTCGACGACAGCGGATGGCAATGAGTCTCGCGTTCGATATGTCATGAAACAGACGACACCCGCCTGCGCCCGATGCGGCAACCGCCGTTCGACAACAAAAAACTCCTGCCCCGAATCGAAAAAGTTCAGTTCTGTCATGAGTGCCTCGCGCACGTCAGGTGAACAATGTCGTGGGCGGATTTCGCCGAAATCCGCATCGTCACATCATCATCGTTTTTAGCAGAGAAATCTTTGCAGTCGACTTCGGCGAAGTCGGCGTACGGCCAACACATCTGTTATTCGGTTCCACCGGAACGAACGGCGTGCGGTTGCGTTCGAAGGCGTTTTCAGCAGCTTCCCGGGCGCGGCGCTGGAATTCCAGTTGGCTGCGGTAGGGGCGAGTCGGCGAACCGACCGGCGGAAGATAGGAGCCATCCGGCGTGAGTGTGCGGGCCTTCATGTTATCCTTCAGGCATGTCTTGAGGATATTGATCGCCCGGCGTTTGCAGCTTTCGTCCAGAATCGGCACGAGCAGTTCGATGCGCCGATCAAGATTGCGCGGCATCCAGTCAGCGCTGGAAATAAAGATGCGTTCATCACCGCCGTGATGAAAATACAGCATTCTCGCGTGTTCCAGAAATCGATCGATCACACTGGTGACGGTGATATTGTCGCTCAGGCCAGGCACGCCCGGCTTCAGGCAACAGACGCCACGGATGCTCAGTTCGATCTTCACTCCTGCTTTGGACGCTTCATAAAATGCAGCGATCATTCCCGGATCGGCCAGCGAATTCAGCTTGCCCATGATTTGTCCACGGTCACCGTTCCTGGCACGTTCCGTCTCCACCTGAATCATTTCCACCAGCTTTTCACGCATGCCGATCGGAGCCGATTCGATCTGTGAAAATTGCTGAATCTGCGAGGATCCGGTGACGGCGTTGAACCAGCTGATCGCGTCGTTACCCAGGTCACGATTGCAGGTGAGCAGGCTGATGTCCGTATAGAAACGTGAAGTGATCTCGTTGTAGTTTCCCGTCCCGAAATGACAGTAGCGTTGAAACCCTTGTGGTTCCCGACGAACGACAATACAGGCCTTGGCGTGCGTCTTCAGTCCGCGAACTCCGTAGATTACCTGCACGCCGCTGTGTTCCAGTTGCCGAGCCCATTCGATGTTGCGGGCTTCATCAAAGCG
>JANOUN010000316.1:0-4122 GCA_031416875.1 Planctomycetota bacterium
CGAACATGCAACGAGGCGACGAAACAATAGATCCCGATCAGAAATGCAGAAATGGCCCAAGGAGCACTCTGCGTCGATGCCACTAGCTATACGATGACTGAAGCAGACGACAGAATCGCCCAAATGACGAGGCCTCGGCGGATACGATGCGAAAGCAATGGATAGACTTCACACGATCGCATGGTATTTGCAACCAAACAAAACACATGGAGTATTTTGGATAATACGCTGTTTGACGCAAGGACGAAACTTAATTGCCGTATAGGCAACAGTAAGTGAGTGAATTCGTCATCTGGAGATGCAGTGCAGCACTAAATATCAATGAAACTGAGCTAGCCATTCGCTGAAACTTTAGGGATTGTGTAAAGGATCGGGTGTGGCTGGCAAGCCGCATTGAAGCTGGAGCGACTGGGTAAATCTGGTTATTGAAACTGAGGGCGCATAAAAACGGCCTCTTTGCGAAGATGGAGGTATGACAACTTCATTCTTCAAAGGCAAGGAGGCCGAGTGATGAGCATCGCTAAAAAGTCTGAGACTGGCAAGGGCAATTCGTTCGCGGCAGATTCGCTGTTGGACATGGCTGGAAAGATGGGACAGTGGATTTGCGACGCTGTTGCGGAGGGACGAGCGTTTCATGAGTTCGAGTCGGAATGGCATGAAATGATCCATCGCATGGCGAATCTGGGCACGGGGTTGTTTATCTCGCAGCAGGGTGACGGGGATCTGGGAGAAACGGTCACCACGGACGAAGGCGTGACGCTCCAGCGGAGTGCCGAACCGGTGAATCGTCCGTTTCAGACCGTCTTCGGGCTGTTTCAGATTCATGCATAGGTTATGGTGACAGGCACCTTGACAACATTGTATTCGAAAAGCGATTTACGAATTCGAGTTTTGTCCAGTGTATCGACAGGGATGTTGGATTTTTTGAGGCATGGGTTTCAGTCTTCGATGGTGTGTTGAGTCGGAACTGTCGACTGAGTATTCTGGCGCTGGCTGGCGAAACGGAGTGTGGCTGCAATGGCGTGGACTTAAGCAATCCGACTGGCGAGCGGGGTACGTAAGTGCCCTGATGTTCGCATCATTCGCGACAAATCAGGGGATTCACATCCCCCGCTCGCCTGAAGTCCACGCCATGGGAGTGCGGCTCTGCGGGGACGCAACGACACGAGGGATAGCCAGTTGTTTCGGTGCGTCGATGACGCTCTGTCAGCGTTCTGTTGTGCTGCGGATCTAGCTGATGGCGGATCCGGCGAAACGTAAAAGTATTTCAATCACACAAATTATCCTGGCCTATGTGACTGCCGTTGCATTGGTGCACGGCGTTGTCTGCAGGCAATGCTGTTATGGACTGCAACCCATCGACTCGAGGTTTGTCGTACCTCGGCGGTGTTGTATGGCCATGCGACGGACATGAATGTCCATCGTACGATCGTGGCGGATACTTGCACCGGAATCGCTGACAGTTCACAATCACGTGTCGCACACGTCGCAACTCCGTCTTTGGATCCATGCATGACCATTTCGCATCGCCTTCCCGCTCTGATTCTGGTTGCCGTAATTTGCGGCGGTTGCGTGGAACAGGCGGACGTGAAGCCGGCGTCGGACGGGATGGTCAGCGTTAAGCTGGCACTGAACTGGTATCCGGAAGTGGAACACGGTGGCTACATCGCGGCGGAGACGCTGGGACTTTACGACGCGGAAAAACTGGACGTGGAACTTGTTCCCGGCGGACCCGGTGCGCCGCAACTGGTGATTACCGAACTGGCTGCTGAACGGATTCTGTTTGCGGTCTCGGATGCTGACAACGTCGTGAAGGCTCGGGCGTCCGGATTGCCAATCGTCGCTGTGTTGGCACCGCTGCAGGATTCGCCTCGTTGTATTATGGTGCACCAGGCGTCAGGGTTCAAAACGCTGGAAGATCTCGCCGACATCGAACTGGCGATCAGCGAAACTCGCCCTTTCGCATTGTGGATGAAGAAGAAGCTGTCCTTAAAGAATGTGCGGTTGATTCCTTTCGGTGGCAGTGTGGGGGAGTTCCTGCTGAAAAAAGAATTTGCCCAGCAGGCATTCGTCTTCAGTGAGCCATTCACCGCTAAAGAACAGGGCAGTGACCCGCAGACGATGATGGTTTCTGACATTGGATTCAATCCTTACGCGAGTGTGCTGGTCACAACCGAAAAAACGATCCGTGAGCAGCCGGAACTCGTCAGATCCATCGTTTCCGCAAGCGTGGCAGGCTGGGGGAAGTATCTTGCCGAGCCAAGTGCAGGCAATGCAGCGATTTACGCGATGAGCACGAACATGAGCCCTGCGGCTCTGGAATTCGGGGCGTCCGCGATGACCCCGCTTTGTCAAGTCCGTGACAACGAACCGCTCTGCAACATGACGCTGGAACGCTGGCAGACGCTGGTGAGTCAGATTGAAGAGGTCGAAGACATCAAACCGGGCAGTGTGAAGCCGGAAGAATGTTTTACGACTGAGTTCCTGTTACCGGCGAAAACTGCCGAATGACGGCAACTGCCGTGCTGCACAGAATGTCCGATCCGGATTCGCGTTCGGCAGGAACTGCACGAAACAGCCGGGAAAAAATGTGACCGGGCACGCTTCATCGCGATTCGGCGCAAAAAGACTCAAAGCCTGCCTTCACTCTGCGTTTCTGTCAGTGGTAATCTGACCGGGCAGCTGAATTTCGCGAGACGGAATTCGGCTGCAAGACAGTTTCACGCCACCGTCCGGTGATGTGAGTTCCTGTATCCGAAGAAAGACAAGAGTGCTGTCCTGCTGAACAGCGTTGCGAGGTGGCCATCGATCAGGTTTGCCTGAACCCTGGCTGTCGCAATTCCTTCATTAGCAGACAAGTTTGTCAGGGATGATAACCATGAGCTGGATTCCTGTTCGATCGATCGTTCTGTTCATGCTGGCTGTGTTGCCGATGTCCAGTGGCTGTTGCTGCTTCACGGGCTATGGCGACGGCGATCTGGTGAATGCTCAAATGCAGGCTCGCGAACTGTATGCGGAAAACCAGCGGTTGCTGGCAGCATACGACGAAGCCAATCTGATGATGGCCGGAGCGGACCAGGAACGCCAGGGGCTCATGTCGCAGCTGGGTGACGCTCAAACGCAGATCGCCACCGCCGAAGAACGACTGAACAATCTGATGGCCGAACGCAATCAGCTCACGGATCGGTACGCCAAAGCCTTGTCAGACGATTCCGTGCTGGTCGGCGGCAGTGCAGATTCTGCACTTGAAGCCGCTGGATTTGAGTACGATCCGTCCACAGGTCTGCACAAGTTCCACAGTGACATTTTGTTTGATCTGGGCAGCGATGCGATTCGTTCAGAAGCTGGTCCCATCCTCAAAGAGTTTGCGTCGAATACGACCTCCGGCGCGGCCAGCGGTATGCGGATTCTGATTGTCGGCCACACCGATGACCAGAACATCACTCGTCCGGAGACCGCTGCAAAACATCCGACAAACTGGCATTTATCGACCGACCGAGCCGACGCCGTGATTCTGCAACTGCAGAAACTGGGGGTCGATGCCGAACGCGTGGCCGCCATGGGGTACAGTGAATTCCATCCGCTGGAATCGTCTGTGACAGAAACTGCCCGTCAGCGCAATCGACGCGTCGAACTGTTTGTCGTTCCGAATGATCCCAGTCTGGCGAAATGGGATCCATTGAAGGCCACTCGCTGAAACAGTGACGTAATGCACTCCAAAGGCGCTGCTTGATGAATTCGAAAACTCCATCGCTGCCGGAACCTCTGGACGTGATTGCCGTCGGGGCTCATCCGGATGATGTTGAGATTGGCTGTGGCGGAACACTCGCCAGAATGGTACAGCAGGGTTTTCGCGTCGGCATCGTGGACCTGACCGATGGCGAACCCACACCGCTCAGCCCTGGCCCGGAAGTCCGCCTTGAGGAAGCTCAGGAGGCCGCCCGAATTCTGGGGGTCGAGGTGCGCGAAACACTCACTCTTCCCAACCGGCGACTTTTTGACAACTTTGAAGCTCGCGTCGAACTGGCGAAGGTGTTTCGTCGTTATCGTCCACGTCTGGTTCTGGGGATTGCCGATCGAACTCCGATGGCGTCACCCGATCACTGGCAGGCCATGCAAATC
>JANOUN010000317.1:0-4381 GCA_031416875.1 Planctomycetota bacterium
TAAATGTTCCTGAGTTTCGTCTTCAACCATGGGTTGCGGGCAAAGCCCGCGCTGGGATCAACGCGGTATTTCAGGCTGATGGTGGGAGCGACCCGTTTGCAGTCGCGATGCAACAGCGAGGTGAAATAGCGATTGCAGAAGCTGTCGTCCAATATTAGTACTCTGTCAGCAATGGAATGATGGGTGGCCGGGGTTGGAGGGCGCCAGCCCGAAACCCCGGGGCTTCCTTCGCTTCGCTTGGTCCGGCCTACCCCAAAATCAAGTCTTGACCAGGCACTAGTCACGCCGACCGCCGAGCAGACCGGCTCGCCAGAGATAATAAAGCAGCGTCAGCATGCTGCTGACAAAAGCGGCAACGTATGTCAGCGCCGCGGCGTTCAGGACGCGATTAACCCCGACTTGTTCGTCCGCATCAATGATCCCGGCGTCCACGCAGAGCCGCTTTGCGCGAGTGCTGGCATTGAATTCCACCGGCAATGTGATCAGCTGAAACACCACGACCAGCGAAAACGCCATGATGCCCAGGATCAGCAACGGCTTCATGCTCAGGAAAATCCCGAGCATCAGCAGGGTATTCGACAACGGGGCTCCGAAAGTTACGACCGGCACGATCGCTGATCTCAGCCCCAGCGGAACGTAACCGTGAGCGTGCTGAATCGCATGTCCGGCTTCATGACACGCGACCCCGATCGCGGCCACTGACTGACTGCCATAAACCTGTTCGGACAATGCCAGCGTCTTTGTCGATGGATTGTAATGGTCGCTCAGAAACCCATTGGTGGGCACGATGCGCACATCGTGTATTCCGGCGTTGTCCATCAGAACCTTCGCCGCTTGAGCCCCAGTGTACCCTCGCCGTGTCCCAATCCGCGAGTACTTGCTGAATGCCGATTTCACCAGCATGCTTGCCACCCCGGACATGATCAGACCGGGAATAAGGACTATCAGTATGTAATTCAAGTCAAAAAACATGGAAACACCCCATCATCTGAATTCGGCTCGCTGCCCAAACGGCAGCGTTGCGACTCAACTCCCGAAGTGCAAGTGTCGTGCCAGTTTGTATGCCTGGCTAGGCGTGTGGAAAACGTCGCGTGGGACCAGCGGCGATTATACCGCAGGCGGTTTGCATTGGCTTGTTTAACCGCGGGCCCAGCGGGCCGCGCGAGCAGCATCCCGCTGGATGGATTCCCACGCGCGGGGCGTAGCCCACGCGGTTAAACGAGTGTGCCATCCTCAACGTCGCGGTATAGCTCGCCGGAACGCCTTCTAACCGGCGTCGCGCTGCGGGCTCATCTGGCTCAGACGGTTGTAGAGTGTCTTCAGAGCAATCCCCAGCTCCTTCGCGGCTTTCGGTTTGTCGCCCTGGTACTTGTCAAGAACTCGGAGAATCATGAATTCTTCCATTTCTCGCAGAGTTCGTGGCTCATTGGTAAACACTGGACTTTGAGCGACCATTGCGATCGTCGGCGAATCCTGAGGTGCCCCGACAGCGGCTGCAACGTCACGATTAATACTCCGTGGTAAATCTTCGGGACGGATCGTCAGGCCATCGGACAAAATCACCGAATGTTCGAGCACGTTTGCCAATTCACGAACGTTGCCGGACCAGTGATGACCCTGAAGTAACTTCACCGTCTCCGGTGGCAACATGTCGGGGGAGATGCTGTCACGCTTCAGGTGTCGCGCAAGGAGATGCATTGCCAGCGACGGAATATCGTCCAGTCGCTCCCGCAAAGGCGGCAGATAGATTTCAAAGGTGTTGACGCGGAAGAACAGGTCTTCGCGGAACACGCCTTCCGTAACCATTTGCTGCAGCTCGCGGTTCGTCGCACAGACGATCCGCACATCCACATGAAATGACTCATTGTCGCCGACACGTCGTACTTCACCCGATTCCAGAAATCGCAGCAGTTTGACCTGCATGGATTTGTCGAGTTCACCTAACTCGTCCAGAAACAGCGTTCCGCCATTCGCAACTTCAAACAATCCCGCGCGATTGGCATCCGCTCCGGTAAACGAACCCTTGCGATGGCCGAAGAATTCGCTCTCAACGAGATTTTCCGGAATCGCCCCGCAATTCACTGCGACAAATGGTTCGTTGCGGCGTTCGCTCTGTTCGTGGACGCGCCGAGCCACCATTTCTTTGCCAGTGCCGGTTTCACCCAGAATCAACACGGCGGAATCCGTAGGTGCGATCTTGTCAATGAGCTTGCGAACCCGCAGCATCGGCCCGGACGTGCCAATCAGATCTGACCGGCCTTCAACACGCTGCAAACGGCTCTCAAGGGCGATCGTCTTGTTCTGAAGTGCCTTTTTTTCGCCGATGCGATCGAGCACGTTGATGATTTCAAACAGCGACACCGGCTTCGGCAGGAAATCGTAGGCTCCCATTCGAATGGCGCGAATCGCATCGTCGCGATCACCGTGACCCGTGCTGATCACGGAGACCGTCTCTGGTGAATGCTCTCGCAGGTAGTCAATTACGTCCCAGCCACTGCCGCCCGGCATTCTGAGATCGATAATAGCGGCATCGAATACGTTTTTCTGAATGGCTTCAATTGCGGAACCCGGCGACTGGCGAACGGTCGCATTGTGCCCCATTCGTGGCAGCTCAGACCGCATCAAATCTGCGATCGATTGTTCGTCATCGACAAACAAAACTCGCAGGCTATGTCGTTTCTTGGTGCTCACTGCCGACTCCGTGGCCACCGCTTTCAGCCTCGTGCTGAACGCTGTTCGTTGAGGAATGTCCCTTGCGAAAGGAGAGTTTCGCGAGGTCGTGTGCTGCTGATTTCGCAGCAATTCGATGCCTGTTTCGGCACAAACCGCTGCGGAGAGAGGACTGAGTGATACCAGAATGCCGCGTTTACAGCAACGCGGAAATTTCCGCCGAAATTCACCAGTTTTGAAGATCCAGATGTCGTTACCTCCACTTCTCAGGAATCCGCCCTGCCCGTTTCTTGTACTCCAGTTCCCGCCCTGAAATACTGCCGCAGAGCGACGACGGTGCGTTGTGTAGATTCCGCCTGCCGGGCGGGAGTTTCTTCCACGCGATCAACAGCAGATCGGTCATCGTTTATTCGTTCGCGTGGATCGTCCTTGCAGCGAATGTCCTTTCCGGCAGAAAGGACCTACTGAAGACAGTCCTTTCCGGCAGAAAGGACCTACTGAAACCCTCCTTATACGGATCGCACCACACCATGCTCTGGGAAGTTGAAATTCTGCCGATCGGCAGCGAAAAGGATTACGAAGGTCAGCGAATTCTGGCCAGTGCTCGCAGTCAGGGCATTAACGGACTCAGCACCGTCACATCCGCCCGCACATTTCTGATTCAGGGAGACCTGACCCGCGAAGACGCCCAACGCGCCGCTGAGCAATTACTAGTCGATCCCGTCACCGAGCAATTCCATATCCACGAACTGCCTGCGGCAGAATCTCAAATCTCAAATTTGAAATCTGAAATTCTCGTCAACGTGCTTCTCCACCCTGGCGTCACCGACAGCGTCGCGGAAAACGCCGCGAAGGCACTCACGCGGATGAACCTCAGCGTCACCAACGTCGCCACGTGCCGACGCTATTGGCTCACCGGCGACCTGGGCGCGGCCAAAGTCGCTCAACTGTCAAAGAAGGTTCTCGCGAATGACGCCATTGAATACGTCCTCACGGGGCCGCTGCAGATCAAAGACCTGACGCTCGGCAGCGAATACAAATTCAAACTCACCACCGTCGCCATTCGCGGCATGGACGATGTGGCTCTGATGGAACTCAGCAAGAAGGGCCAGTTGTATCTGAGTCTCACCGAAATGAAGACGGTGCAGGATTATTTCCAGTCACTGCAGCGCGACCCCACCGATATCGAACTGGAAACCGTCGCTCAAACCTGGAGCGAACACTGTTCGCACAAGACCCTTGGTGGACGCATTCATTACGTCGAGACCTGCGAAGGCAAAGTCGTGCGGGATACACACTTCAACAGCATGCTGAAAGAAACGATCTTTGCGGCGACCGTGCAGATTCGCAAATCGCTCGGCAAGGACGACTGGTGCGTCAGCGTGTTCAAAGACAATGCGGGCATCGTCAAGTTCGACGACAAGCAGAATGTCTGCATCAAAGTCGAAACTCACAATCATCCGTCCGCCATCGAACCGTACGGCGGAGCCAACACGGGGCTCGGCGGAGTCATCCGCGATCCACTGGGCACAGGCCTTGGGGCACGCCCGGTTTGCAGTACTGATGTCTTCTGTTTCGCTCGACCGGATTATCCCGCCGATCAGCTTCCGCCTGGCGTGCTGCATCCGCTGGCAGTTATGCAGGGTGTCGTGGCCGGAGTCCGCGATTACGGCAACCGCATGGGGATTCCGACTGTGAACGGAGCCGTCTG